>CALMEH010000244.1 GCA_937863115.1 uncultured Acidobacteriota bacterium | reverse complement strand
GAATATCAGCAAAATATAGCGGATAAAATCGAATTAGCAGAATATCTCGGCTGTATTGAAAACGGGCAAAATTATAAAAATCTGACGGGCGAGAAAGGTGTCGGAACATTCGGCGGAAGCCAAGATCAAGCGGCGATATTGTGTGGTGAAAAAAATACTTTGAGCCGTTTTAAATTTTCGCCGCTAACTTTGGAAAAAGAAATCTTATTGCCGGAAGATTTGAGCTTTGTAATCGCTTCGAGCGGCGTTGTCGCGGAAAAAACGGGTGCGGCGAAGGCAAAATATAATAGTTTGTCGATTTTAGCGAGGAAAATTGTGAGAGAATTTAACGGGAAACTAACACTCGCGCAAATTATTGAAGAACATGGCTTTAAGGGAACTTTGAACTTTTTAAATAATGAAGATTTGAGCAGACGTTTAATTCAATTTTACTTTGAAAATTGTGAAATTATTCCGCAAGTTTCGGTGTTGTTGGAAAAGGGCAAACTCGAAAAAATTGGCGAACTAATTGATTTATCACACAGAAACGCCGATAAACTTTTAGGAAATCAGACACCGGAAACAAATTTTCTCCAATCAAATGCCCGACAAATCGGTGCATTGGCAAGTTCGGCTTTCGGCGCAGGTTTCGGCGGAAGTGTTTATGCTTTGGTGAAAAAATCAGACGCGGAAATATTTTTAGGTGAATGGAGAAAAACCTATCTCAAAAAATTTCCTCAACATTTTGAACAAAGCGAATTTTTTGTTACAAACGCAAGCGAATCGAAGTTATAAAAGTCGGAGCGCAGGCATCTTGTCTGCACCGTTCGCGGGTAGCAAGAACGGTAAACTTTGCAGAGAAATCAAGTTGATTTAATATGCGGCATTTCGCGCCATTTCGCGTTTCTCTCGAACGCGCGGGGCGGGCAAGATGCCCGCGCTCCAATTTAATCGTTTTTCTGATTTTCTAATCGTTTTAACATCTGCTTAATGTCGGCAATTCCTTTGAATCCGACATAAGCGGTAACAAGGATATACCAAATTAAAGCCAAAATTGTCAGCACGAACCAAAATGTTTTCATAATTCGATTTCTCCTTTCGGTTTAAGCAGCGAACCGATAATCATTGCCAAAGCCGAGCAAATATACGCCGCGATTCCCGAATAATATGGTCCGATTTCTTTCGATAAATCAATATTGGTTTTTTCTAAAATCAGAAACCCGAGCGGAATTGCCGCGCTCACGAAAATCGAAGCGACTGCGCCCCAACTGTTGGCGCGTTTCCAATAACACGCGGCGACGAGAAGAACGGAAATGCTTGCCAAATAAATAGTTCCGGTTAATCCGAGATAAGTCCAAAGATCGCCTTCGAGTTTGAACCAAAGTCCGTAAAGAAGCAGAAAAATTCCGATAAAAGCAACGATAAAACGATTCCACAAAAGCCCGCGTTTTTCGCTCCAACCTTTGCGAAACGGCGCGAGAATGTCGTTATAAATGACGCTTGCCCACGTCAACATATAACTCGAATCGGTTGACATATCTGCCGCCAACATCGCCGCAATCAAAATTCCCATCAATCCGATAGGAACTACTAATCCGAGATATTTTGGCATTCCGTCTAAAGAAATATTTTGCAATTTTTCTTTTGTAGAATTTGGAATTGAATCGGCTTCAGTCTGTGTTAAAGTGTATTTCTGTTCATCCGCTGAAAGTCCTGCAAATTCATCATCAGATTTTACTATCAAAGCATTTGGGGCTTTAGATGCCTCAATTTTTTGTTGAACTATTGGCGAAAGATTTGAAACTTCTGATGGATTAAGTGATTTCAAAGGAAACCAGCCCAAAACGGCGAGTGCGGCAATTCCCCAAATTCCCGGAATTAAAAATCGGCAGACGAAAAAGAAACTCGTGCGCGTGTAGATTTTTTGTCCGGTTTTTGAATCTTTGGCGGCAAGGAAGCGAGCGATTGTCGTTTGCCACGTCAAAACGGCGGCGAGATTTAGAAGTCCGTTAAAAGCGACATATTGCCAGCCCATTTCTGGATGCACGAACGGATTAAAACCGCCTGCGCCGTGATTTATTTCGACGGCGTTCACGAGCGTGTCCCAGCCGACTGTATAGAGAATCAAAATCGTTACGGCAATTAAACCGATGCTCATTACGACAAATTGCAGAAAATCGGTGATAAGCACCGAAAGCATTCCGCCGAAAATCGTGTAAATTGCGACACCGATGAGCAGAATCGTCATCGTAATTTCCAAATATCCGACGTTTAATCCGGCGACAGTAACGAGAAATTGTCCGCCAATTCTCAGAAAAACTCCCATATTCAGCAAACCGCCGAGAACGATAACGATGCCTGCCGCCATACGAATTCTTGAGCCGAAGCGTTTTTCGATGATTTCGGGAATTGTCATTACGCCCGAATCGCGCAGAGGTTTGATGACAAATCCGGTCAAGCCGACAAAAAGCATCGCCAAAGCCATCAAAATTCCCGGCGTTGCACCCGAAAATCCATATTTGAAGCCGTTTTGCGCGGTATACATACAGGTTACGATGCCGAATTCCGTCGCCGCCAAACTCGCAATGCCGAGATAAACGTCCATTTCGCGCCCGGCGACGAGAAAATGTTCGACTTTGCCGACGTATTTTCTGACGTAAAGCCCGGCAAACATTGTAATGAGCAGATAAAGCCCGACGATGCTTCCGTCTAAAAGCCAATTAAAATTTTTCATTGTGTTGAAAGAAAAGTCAGAAGGATTTTCGCTCATAAATTGAAAGATTTCAAGTAGGGAATTTGTTCAAACTAATTTTTATTTATCAACAGATAAACACAGAGGGACACGGATATTTTTATCTGTGATTATCTGTGATTATCTGTGGACAATTTTGTCTTATGGTTTGGAGAGATTAAACTTAAAATGATGAAAATAGTTTTTATGGGAACTCCGAATGCGGCGGTTCCGAGTTTGGAAAGAATTTTGAATGACGGACACGAAATTGTCGCGGTTTATACACAGCCCGACAGACCTGCGGGACGCGGAAATAAACTGACTGCGTCGCCTGTTAAAGAATTTGCTTTGCAGAATAATTTGCAGATTTTTCAGCCGACAAAAATTAAAACCGCCGAAGCATTGGAAAACTTTAAATCGCATAATGCTGATGTCGCGGTTGTCGTAGCTTACGGACGAATTTTGCCTGAAGGTTTTTTGAAGGCGTTTCCGAACGGCGCGATTAATGTTCATTTTTCGCTTTTACCCAAATATCGCGGAGCGGCACCCGTGAATTGGGCGATTGTCAACGGCGAAGAAAAAACCGGCGTTACGACAATGAAAATGGATGTTGGTTTGGACACGGGCGATATTTTGCTTGTTCGTGAAACGGAGATCGGTGCGGACGAAAACGCGATTGAATTGATGCAAAGATTATCATTTGTTGGTGCGGATTTGCTTTCGGAAACACTAACGAGGTTTGATGAAGTTACACCACAAACTCAAAATCACGATTTAGCGACGCTTGCGCCGATTATGCGAAAAGAAGACGGTTTAATTGATTGGAGTTTGAGGGCGGAAGAAATTGTCAATCGTGTGCGCGGATTTCAGCCGTTTCCAACGAGTTACAC
This sequence comes from uncultured Acidobacteriota bacterium, assembly GCA_937863115.1. GTDB lineage: Bacteria > Acidobacteriota > Blastocatellia > Pyrinomonadales > Pyrinomonadaceae > CALMEH01. The sequence continues at coordinate 9,373 of CALMEH010000244.1, read as the reverse complement.
TTTTTATAAGGGGAAAAAATTAACTATTTGGAAAGCAAGCGAAGCCTTAATTCCTTGTGCCGACTTATTAAGAAATCCATCTCCTGCGGGAACAATTTTGTGTGCCGAGAAAGATTTTCTTTCGGTATATTGTGATAGCACGGTTACTTTAATAATTGAAGAATTACAGCTCGAAGGCAAACGCCGAATGATGACGCGCGATTTTTTAAATGGTGTGAAATTGCAGGTCGGTGAGAAATTAGGATAAGAATTTAACCGCGAAATACGCTAAATGGCGCGAAAAAAAGACTTTTTTGGTAGAATTTCTTTTTCGCGTTATTTTGCGTGTTTCGCGGTTAAAAAATTTATGTTTCAAATCATTACATTTTACGAATTTAAGCATTTAGAAAATTTGCCGGAAATGAAGGCGAAATTGAAATCGGCGATGGACGAATTTTCGATAAAAGGCACGCTTTTGATTGCCGAAGAAGGTTTTAATTCGACGATTTCGGGTTTGCCTGAAGATATTAAAAAGTTTGTCGAAATTTTGGAAGAAACGTTTGAAACGAAAATAATTTACAAAACTTCTTATCACGCAGAACGTCCGTTTTTGAAGGCGAAAGTTCGTATAAAACAGGAAATTGTTTCGCTTCGTAAAAAAGTTGAAATTGAAAAAGGAATCGGCACGCATACGAAATCCGGTGATTGGAACGCGATTATTTCCGACGAAAATACGATCGTTTTGGACACGCGCAATGATTACGAAGTCGAAATCGGCACTTTTAAAGGAGCAATAAATCCGAAAATTGCAAAGTTCAGCGATTTGCCGAAATTTGTTGAAGAAAACTTTGATCCTAAAGTAAATAAACGAATTGCGATGTTTTGCACGGGCGGAATTCGCTGCGAAAAATTTGCGCCTTTGATGGTCGAAATGGGATTTGAGGAAGTTTTCCAACTTGACGGCGGAATTTTGAAATATTTGGAAGAAACGCCCGAAAACGAATCGCTTTGGGAAGGTGAATGTTTCGTTTTTGATGATAGAATTGCCGTTGATAAAAATTTGCAAGGCGGAAAAACCAAAGATTTGCGTCCGCTGACCGTAAATCCGCCGCAGAAAAAGGGAAAGAAATAATTTTTTCCCGCAGATGAACACAGTTGAACGCAGATAAGAAAAGTTTTAAAAATCCGTGTTCATCTGTGTTCAGCTGCGGACAATTTTTCTTATTTAAAGTATGAAAATATCACCTTCGAGAATCGCCGCCGTTGAAATTCTCACGAAAATTGAAAAGGAAAAAGCGTTTTCATCGGTGCTTTTACCGCAATTAGAACAAGATTTGGCAACAAATGATCGCGCACTTTGCCACGCGATTGTGCTTGGCGTTTTGCGAAATCAAATTTATCTCGATGCGCTGATCTTGAAATTGTCAGGTGGCAAAAAAATTGATTCGGCAGTGAAAATCATTTTGCGAATCGCGCTTTTTCAGATTATTTTTCTCGATAAAATTCCGGCGCATGCGGTTTTGAACGATGCAGTAAATCTTACACAAAAAGCGAAAAAAACTTCGGCGAAAGGTTTTGTAAATGCGATTTTACGAAGATTTCAGCGCGAAAAAATCGAATTGGAATTTGCTGATGAAATTGAAAAATTGTCAATTGAAACCTCTCATCCGCGTTGGTTGATCGAAAAATGGATCAGGCAATTCGGAATTGATGAAACGGCGAAATTGACGATTGCAAATAACGAAACGCCGAAAAGTTCGTATCGTTGGACGGCAAAAACTACGGAAGCCATTAAAAAATCTCTCGAAAACGAAACTGACGGAAAGTTTTTACGCGAATTGGCTGAAAACGGCAAGATTTATTTTCAAGAAGAAGGATCGCAAATGGTTGGAAATATTGTTAATTTGAAAGAAAATGACAAGTTTTTAGATGTGTGTGCCGCGCCGGGAAGTAAAACGACGCAAGTAATTTCAAATTTCAAATTTCAAATTTCAAATTTAATTGTCGCGGGAGATTTTAGCCGTAAAAGAACAAAAATATTGAAAGAGAATTGCGAAAAACAAGGCGCGAAATCTGTCAATATTCTGCAATATGACGCGGAAAAATCTTTGCCGTTTGCAGATGAAAGTTTTGATGTGATTTTGGTTGATGCGCCGTGTTCGGGAACGGGAACGATTCGGCATAATCCTGAAATTAGATATTTTTTGGAAGAAAAAGATTTTCTTGAATTATCGCGGAAACAACTCAAAATACTTTCAAACGCATCAAAACTCGTGAAAAGTGGCGGACGGATAATTTATTCGACTTGTTCATTGGAACGCGAGGAAAATGAAGCAGTTTCAGATGAGTTTTTGCAGGCAAACGTAGAGTTTGAAAATATTACCCCCGAATTGGATAAAAAATTTTTAACCGATGAAAATTTTGCGCGGACATTTCCGCCACGCGATGAAATAGATGGTTTTTTTATTGCCGTTTTCCTTAAAAAATAGTATTTTGAAAGAGTTCACGTTCGTAGATTTCAATCAAAAAATGTTAGACTTTCGGTTTGCGTTTGTAAAAGAATAGAAAAATAAAATGAGTTTTATCAAAAAAAGCACTTCAGCACTCGGTAAATTGATAATGGTTGTGTTGCTCGCCGCCGCGTTTTTGGCGGGAATGGTGAGCGTTGTTATGCTTTCGCTTCAAGGCGAAGAAATCAAAGTGCCGGAAATTGTCGGGAAAAATTTCGCGGAAACTGAAAAAGAACTTGCCGCACTCGGTTTGAGAATTAAAAAACGCGCTGACCGATATAGCGAAGAACCACCGAACACGGTTTTGGAGCAATTGCCGAAATCGGGCGACACGGTGAAAACCGGACAAATGATTTTGGTTGTTACGAGCAAGGCGAGTTCCGACGGCACGGAAGCTCCAATGAAGATTCAGAAAAATACCGATACGACGGAAGAAGACAGCGAAAAAATCCAAGAATTGATTGACGACAAACCGAAAAAGACAACCAATTCAAACAAAACGGTAACAACCAACAAAAAGAAAGCAACAACCACGCGCGATGTCGTAAGTAACACTTCGACGAAATCGAATACGAGTTCCGGGAACAGCAATTCCGGTGGTGGTGATTCGGGTAATAATAATTCGTCAAATTCAAACAAATCAACAACAACACCGACGAATAAATCAAATCCGACAACCACGCCGAAACCGCAAATCCCGAAACAGGGCGGCGACGGCGGAAGCACACGACCTCGAACGACGAATCCGTAAAAAGTAAAAAGTAAAAAAAAATAATTTTTTAATCGTGAATAGAATATTTGAAATTGCGCCATCGATTTTGTCTGCGGATTTTGCGCGGCTTGGTGAAGAAATCGAGGCGATTGAAGCGGGCGGCGCGACCGTGTTGCATTTTGACGTGATGGACGGGCGATTTGTGCCGAATATTACGGTCGGTTTGCCGGTATTAAAATCCGTAAGGAAATTTACCAAAATGACGATTGATTGTCATTTGATGATTGTCGAACCGAGCCGATATGCCGTCGAATTTGTAAAAGCGGGCGCAAATATGGTTTCGGTTCACGTCGAAGCAGACGTTCATCTGCAAAGAACTTTAACCGCAATCCGTGAAGCCGGTGGTAAAGCAGGAGTTGCAATAAATCCTGGAACGCCGCTTAGTTCATTGGAAGAAGCCTTGCCATACAGCGATTTTATTTTGTTGATGTCCGTTAATCCCGGTTTCGGCGGACAAAAATTTATCCCGACTTCGGTTGATAAACTCCGGCGTTTGCGCCAAATGATTGACGAACGCGGACTGGAAACGCGAATCGAAATTGACGGCGGAATTGATGCATCGAATATTAATAAAATCGTGTCGTCCGGCGCAGAAATCATTGTTGCCGGTTCAGCCATTTTCGGAAAAGGCACTCCTGCGGAATCAGTAAAAGAATTGATTGAGGCAGGAAAAGATTGGACTTAGTTAATGGTTAGTTGTTAGTCGTTAGTTGCAAGAAAAGGTATTAGCCACTAACTACTAACTACTAACAACTAACCACTAACACAAATGGAGTAATTATGTTTTTAGGTAATAAAAGAGCAATTTTTTTGAGTTTTTTAGCTGTTTTGAGTTTTGTCGTTTCGGCAGTCGGACAGCAGCGAAATGATTCTACGCCAATGCAACGGCTGGATGTTTTGCGTCAGAAATTGGAAACCTCGCGGCGTTCGCTGGGCGCGGCGATTTCCGTTATCAAAGACGATAATAAAACGGACAAAAATAAAAAAGACGATAAAGACAAACCGGAAACACCGCTCGGACGGCTGACCTCTTTGGAAAAAGAAGCGTCCGGATTGCAATCGGATGTTAATTCACTACGAGGAAAGATTGACCGTTCGGAAAAATATGAAATCAGCGACATTGACCAGATGGAATCTGCTGTCGGGGAATTTCTGGCGCGGGCTGACAGGGCTTTGGTAGAAACGGCGAGTGCGCGGGCAAATCCAGTTTCCGATGTCGGCAAACCGCGTGAACAAAAGAAGAAAAAATGTAAAATCATCTTCCTTTTCTGCACCGGAAATGATGAATATGATGACCTTATCGGCACAGTAACGCCCGGACGCGACAAAGAACTTTTTATTATTGCAACCCGCGAAGTCCGCAAAAATAATTACGATGTCGGCAGATTGCTTTTCCAGACAATTATTACGACTTATCCCGATTCGCCGTATTTGCCGATGGCAAAACTTGCCGTCGCCGATTCGTTTTATCTCGAAGGTTCGACCAGCGCATTGATTCAAGCGGCGGCGGCTTATTCGGAATGGCTCACTTTTTTCCCGACGCATCCGCTTGCCGACCGTGTGTTGCTGAAAATTGCTGAATCCGAAATGCGTCAAATCGGGTTGCCTGACCGGGATTCGACTCGTGCGAAACGTGCCGAACAGCGTTTGAAAGCGTTGCTCCAACAATATCCGAATTCAATTTTGATAAATGATGTTAACGCGCGTTTGCGACAGGTTCAAGACAATCTCGGATTGCACAATCTTTTCATAGCAAATTATTACTACAAACAATCGGTTGATTTGCAAAAAGGCGGATTGAAGGGCGCACAGTCGCGTTATCGTGAAATTTTGGAGAAATATCCGAACTTTACGTTTATGGACGAAGCACTTTTCAAACTTGCGGTAACTTATCAAATCGAAGAAGAAACCGACCAAGCGATTCGATATTATCAGGAAATTGTCCGAAATTATCCGAACAGCGATTACGTTGAAAAAGCCAAAGAGCAGTTGCAGTTAATGGGTGCGGCGATTCCCGAAGTGAATCCCGAACGCAAAGACGTTATGCCGGCGGAAGACAAATCGTTTTTCCAAAATTTCCGCGAACAACTTTTCGGCATTTATCCGATGACGATTGATAAAAACGGCGTTTTGATGACGAGAGATTTTGATAAAACGAAATTTGAATTGATTGACCAAATCATCGAAAATCAAGGCGATTTGACCGCCGCCCAAATTCCTCAATCTTTGACGACGGTTATTCAATCTCGTTCGCCGCAAGAGAAGTAATCAGTCTTGGAAGTCTTGGAAGTCTTTAAAATCGAAGACTTCCAAGACTTCCTCAACTTCCTTCTACCTTTATGAAAACAATTCTACTTTCCGCCCTTTTATTAATTTCAGCTCAAGCAATTTTTGCACAAAACAACGATGTTCTCATTGCTAAACCTACGCCTGCGCCAACGCTGAACCCTTTAACGATAAAGGAAACAATTACAAAAAATCTTGAAAGAGTCGAGAAAAAAGAGGTTATTTCAAGAGAAAACCGCGAATCCGCGTTTGTGAATCTCTTGAAAGGTCAGAGATTTTTCAAAACCGCCGATTCTTTGGACGATGTAATTCAATCAAAAGCGGCTTATCGTGCCGCCGTCGAACTAAATCCATATCTGACCGAAGCCTACACGGGTTATGCCGATGTTGCGTGGCTTTTGTATTTTCGTGTTTCCCAAAAACGGTCGAAAACCGATTTGGAAGATGTTATTACACTTTCGGAAATGGCGGTTAAATTGAATCCCGACAGCTATATTCCGCGCCGTTTTTTGGCAATGGCTTTTACGGAAAAAAGCGGTCTTCGTGAAGGAAATTTAAATTCTACCTTTGTCGAAAAAGCGATTGCCCAATGGAATGAAATTACACGAATTGATCCGCGAAATGCCGAAGCTTTTGCTTTTCTAAACGTATTTTTTGAGCAAACTAGCAATAAAGATGAACAAATTAAGGCGTTAAAAGGTTGGCTAGGTTCAATTGCGCCGATTGATTCGCGTTATTATCAAGATGTAATTCAAACAAATGAATCGCTTTCGCCGGATTTTGCGCCATTAAAACTCGGCAAAGCCTTGCTCGAAGCCGGACGTTCGAGCGAATCCATCGAATTTTTAAGCCGCGCGATTGCCGATAATCCGAACAATGAATTTGCGGTCGAACTGCTTGCAGAAGCGATTCAAGCGGGTGATGTTCCAAATCCCGACGCGATTATTTTATTACTTCAACAGGCAATTTTCGTTAATCAGAAAAATGTTACTTTGAAATTGCTTCACGCCGAATTACAGATGCGAAGCGGCAAAATTGATGAAGCGATTAAATTTTTGCGGGACACGATTTCCAAAATGCCGGCTGAAGAGCAATCTTCAACTGCAGATTTACAGATAAAACTCGGTGATATTTATTACGAAATCGAAAATTATGCGGAGGCGATTCGCGCCTTTCAAACCGCACTCAAACTTCGTAATTTGGAAACATCGGTTGTTACAGAAGAAGAAAGAGTTTTCGTTATCACGACTTACGAAAAAATCATCAAAAGTCATAAAAACTCGAATCAAATGACCGAAGCAAAATCAGCGATTGACAAGATGCGAACGATTCTCGGCAAAGACGATACAGTTTCCGATGAATTTTTAATTGATTTTTACCGCCAAACCGGAAATCGTCCCGAAGCCTTGAAAATAGTGCGCGAAATGCGTTTGAAAAATAAGGAAGATTACGGACTTTTGCGGCTTGAAGCTAACATTTTGGCGGAAAACGGCAAAGTTGACGAGGCTATTGCGCTAATAAATCCGCTGCTGGGAAAAACTTCGCCTTTGTTTAACGATTTTACGAATTACGTTTTTTTATCAACGCTTTACAATGAAGCATCGCGCGGAAAAGAAGCGATTGCAGCGGCAAATAAAGCGTTCACCGCTGCAAACAATGCAGAAGAAAAGCAACTCGCCAAACTCGTTTTGGCAAGCGCACAATTCGAGTCGGGCGATTTCAAATCATCGGAAGAAACTTTGCGGGCTTTGCTCAAACAAACGCCGCGCAATCCGATGGCTTTAAATAATTTGGGATATTTTTTTGTTGAAAAAAATACGAATCTCGAAGAAGCCCTAAATTTGATTCAGCAAGCGGTAAATATTGACCCGAACAACGCTTCGTATCTCGACAGCTTAGGCTGGGCTTATTTCAAACTCGGCAAATTAGATGAAGCCGAAACCTATCTGAGAAAAGCCGTGCGAATTGAAGCTTCGTCAACGATTTTTGAACATCTCGGCGACGTTTATCAAAAACAAAATAAACCCGAACTAGCCAAAGCAAATTGGCGCAAAGCTCTCAATCTAGCAATTAACAAAGTGGAAATTCAGCGTTTGACTTTGAAATTGAAATAAGAAAATTGGACTTTGGACTTTGGTTTTTGGGTTTGGAAAAAAATAAAACTCAAAGTCCAAAATTAATTTTGGAAATCGAAATCAATTAAGTTTTTATTTTAAAGGGCAAACTAGATCTGCCCTTTTGTCATTTATAAGACAAAACCTTGACCGAAAAAGGCAATTCCGCCGAAATGCGGAAATCGCAAAGTCTTTAATCTTCGCGCGAAGATTGAAAGATTACCGAAGTGAGGTTTCAATGAAAAGCAAATATTTTTCTGCCGTTACAGCAATTTTTTTTACATTAATTTTCACCGTTATTGTTTTATCGCAAAACAATAATTCTGATGAAAAACGTCAACGAATCGTCAGCAATTCGACATCAAAAACTACACAAAATATAAATGATTTGGAGCGAAAAGTTTTATCCCTGATAAACAATATTCGCCGGACTAACGGTTTGCAAGAACTTACTTGGAACGACCAAGTCGCCGGAATTGCGCGGACGCATTCGACAAATATGGCGGAAAAAACATTTTTCTCCCATAGAGGTTTCGACGGTTTGATGGTTGATGACCGCGCCGATGCCGCCGGATTAGGCAGATGGCGGGCAATCGGCGAAAATATTGCTTTTAATCGAGGTTATTCGAAGCCTTCTGATTTTGCCGTCGAATGTTGGATGAAATCGCAATCGCACCGCGAAAATCTTCTCAATCCACGATGGAAGGAAACCGGGATCGGAATCGCCGAAGCCGATGACGGCGCATTTTATTTTACACAGGTTTTTTTGCAAAGAAAGTAGCTTCGCAAGTAAAAAGTAAAAAATTCGGAAGCGGATTCCATTTTTACTTTTTACTTTTTACTTTTTACTTTTTACTTTTTACCATTGAAGCTAATGCCGAAAGAAATTTTCACATTACCTTCGTTTGCAAAAATAAATTGGTTTCTTCGCGTTTTGGGCAAGCGCGACGATGGTTATCACGAGCTTTGCACATTGTTTCAGACGATTTCGTTGGCGGATGAAATTACGTTTTCTGTTAGGGACGAATTGAGTTTGACTTGTAGCGATCCACGAATTCCAACAGATGAAAACAATTTGATTATTAAAGCCGCAAACGCTTTGCGCGAGAAATTTACAATAAAGTTAGGGGCGAAAATTCATCTCGAAAAACGAATTCCTGCGCCCGCCGGACTTGGGGGCGGTTCGTCTAATGCGGCAGTTACGTTGATTGGATTAAGAAAGCTTTGGAATTTAAAAATCGAAATATTAGATTTAATAAAAATCGGCGAAAATCTTGGTGCAGATGTGCCGTTTTTCTTTTTCGGGGGAACTTGTATCGGAACGGGAAACGGGACAAATTTACAGCCAACAAAGGATTTAGAAGAAAATTATCTGCTGATTGTTAAGCCTGATGTTGATGTTCCGACACGCGAGGCGTTTGCACGTTTGAATGCGCCGCGCTTGACAAAGTTTGATTCAAAAAGTATTCTTCAAATTTGCCGAAATGAAGCCTTGAGTTTTAATTCGCGGCAAAATGATTTGAAAAACGATTTTGAGCCGAGTGTTTTTGCAATTGAGCCGGAAATCAGACGAGTTAAAGAAAAACTTCTTTTGCTCGGCGCGATTAAAGTTTTGATGAGCGGAAGCGGCGCAAGCGTTTTCGGCATATTTGATAACAAAGAAACGCGGCAAGCGACACAACAAGCCCTTGAAGTTGAAAAAAACTGGCGAC
>CALMEH010000243.1 GCA_937863115.1 uncultured Acidobacteriota bacterium | reverse complement strand
TTTCCGTAATCGCCCGCTGCGCCGCCACGCCTAACACTTGCGACAGCGCAAACGATGTGATTGCACCAATTAAAGTCGCAACCCCAACTGCCAAAGCAATCCATTTCAGCAAATCATATTGCGCCTGCCCGAAAACATTATCAACCAAAAACTTTGTCGAATACGGCAAAACAAAACCTGCCGCACGCGAAATCAACATCAAACCCAAACCGAGAATCAAACGCCAACGATAATCCCAGATCAGACGTTTGGCTTCAACCCAAGCGCGTGAATAATCTATCTTTTTCTTCTTTTTTTCCTCTGCCATTTAATTGAATTTGCGCGTCTGAAAGCAAAAAGTCAAATCATCGCGTTTTGTAGTTAAACTCTTTTGAATTAGAATTTTATTTTACTTTATATTTGCAATTTATGAATCAAACATACATCAACGAACTAAAAAATCACATCGGCGCAGAAGTTACGCTGAAAGGTTGGCTTTATAACTCGCGTTCGAGCGGGAAACTCGTCTTTTTGCAACTGCGCGACGGCACGGGAATTGTGCAATGCGTCGTTTTCAAACCGGCGAATGAAGAACTTTTTGAACAGGCAAAATCGCTTGGGCAAGAATCTTCGATAATCGTAACGGGCAAAGTCAAAGAAGACACGCGCTCAAGCATCGGCGTAGAATTAGACGTTACGGGGCTTGAAATTATTCAAAACGCCAGCGAATATCCGATTACGCCCAAAGAACACGGCACGGAATTTTTGATGGACAATCGGCATTTGTGGATTCGCTCGAAAAAACAACACGCCGTTTTGAAAATTCGCCACACGGTCATCAAAGCGACACGCGATTTTTTCGATGAAAACGGATTTATTTTGGCTGATACGCCGATTTTCACGCCTGCTGCTTGCGAAGGCACGACGACGCTTTTTGAAGTTGATTATTTTGACGACGACAAAGCGTATCTGACTCAAAGCGGACAACTTTACAACGAAACAACCGCCGCAAGTCTTGGCAGAAGTTACGCTTTCGGTCCGGTTTTTCGCGCCGAAAAATCAAAAACGCGGCGACACCTTACCGAATTTTGGATGGTTGAACCCGAAATGGCTTACGCGCATTTGGACGATGTGATGACGCTTGGCGAAGGCTTGATAAAATTCATCGTGGAAAGAGTTTTGGCTGATAGACGCGAAGAATTAACTGTTTTGGAACGCGATGTGACGAAACTCGAAGCGATTTTGGCGCAAGGTTTTCCGCGTGTTCATTACGACGAAGCGGTAAAAATCTTGAAAGAAGGTTTTGCGAAAGGCGAACTCGAAAACGATTTTGAATGGGGCGGCGATTTCGGTGCGCCCGACGAAACTTATATTTCAAAACAATTTGACGCGCCCGTTTTTGTCCATCATTTCCCTGCCGTTATCAAAGCGTTTTACTTTGAACGCGACAAAGAGCGTCCCGAACTCGCGCTCGGCGCAGATTTGCTTGCGCCCGAAGGTTACGGCGAAATCATCGGCGGCGGCGAACGCGCTTTTGATTTGGAATTTCTCGAAAAACAGATCGAAGCGCACAATCTGCCGAAAGAATCGTTTGAATGGTATCTCGATTTACGCAGATTCGGCGCAGTTCCGCACGCCGGTTTCGGAATGGGAATCGAACGCTGCACGGCTTGGATGTGCGGCATCGAACACGTCCGTGAAACAATTCCGTTTCCGCGGATGCTTTATCGTTTGAAGCCGTAATTCGTTCAGAGTAACGGCTTAAACCGTTACTCTGAACATTGAAAACCGATGTTCAAAATAATACTTATCATTTTTGCGGCATTTGTTCTTTTGTTATCGGGCGTTTTGGTGATTGTTTTTTACTTTTGGAATTCGACTACGGCGGAAGTAAATACGAACAAACCGCCTGAACAAATTTCAAATGTTGCCAAAACGACTACGCCGAAACCGAAAGGCGAGCGCGATGCGAAATTGCAGAGAGAAACCGATGCGTTGTTGCCTTTGTTTGACAGAATGCGTTCTGTTCCAATTTATCTGACGAACGAACCGATTCAGAAAGGCGAAGAAGGAAAAGAAGGCGGCGTGGCGTATAATGTTTGTGAACGCGACAATCCGACGATTTATATGAAAAAAGCGTTTTATAATAAAGGAAATCAAAAACAGATTACCAACATTCTGAAACACGAATTGACACACGCTTACTTTTGTCGGCAAGGCATCCAAGCCGGACACGATGAGCGTTTTCGCAAGAAATTTACTGAGGTCGGCGGTTTTGGGAACTGAACTTCGTTAAAGTAAAAAGTAAAAAGTAAAAGTAAGGCAACAATTATGAGCGATGAATATAAATTTAGCGGTGCGGGCGGGACTTCGGGCGGTTTGATCGAGTTTTTTATCGGGCTTGGGATGGCGGTTGCGGGCGGTTATCTTTTGACTAATCAGGTTGTCGTAACCAGCAGTTTTTGGTCGCTTTG
>CALMEH010000242.1 GCA_937863115.1 uncultured Acidobacteriota bacterium | reverse complement strand
TTTTTCAAACTGCCGCTTCGCAGACAAATCAGACTCTCACTTGCCTGATTCCGATCAAAGCCGCCCGCGAACTGAAGAATTTATTGGCAAGTGAAATACGCAACAATCAAAAGATTGACCTCAAAATTAAGAAAGGAAGTCAACTTGAATTTGAAATCGGCAACAAATTGATGACGGCGCGTGAAATCACGGGAAATTTTCCGAATTGGGAAATGGTCATCCCGAAAACATTCGAGTATTTCGCCGAAACGAAAGCAAATGAATTAAAAGACGCTTTAACCCGCGTCGGTGTGATGGCGGATGACGCACATCGGCGGATCGAATTTATCTTTAACCAAAATAAACTGACGCTCAAATCAGAATCGGCGGAAACCGGAAACTCGACCGAAGAAATAAACTGCACATTTCAGAAATTGAACAATCCGGAAAACGAAACAAACGAAATGGCAGACGGCTGGAAGATTGCCTTTAATACCAAATATCTGATGGAATTTTTGGCACTACAGAACGCCAAACAGAATGAATCGCGGGTTATCTGGAAATTCGGCTCGAATGTTTCGCAGACTCTTTTAGCTTTTGAAGGCGAAGAACGTCTGTTTTCTTACGTTTTAGTTCCGCTCAAGTAGTTATTGAGTTTTCACAAATTATAGAAAAAAATGGCACATATTATCGAATATGTCAGAAATTCGGAAGATGAAGCGCGTTCATTTCTGGACGCACTTTATTATTCCGATTCGGTTTCGGCAATCGGATTTCGCATTTGTGGAGAAACAATTCGCGCCGTTGCCGTTAATTGGGATGCTGACGAAGAAAGCGAACTGGATGAGCGAATTTCTCAATTAATAACCGACGCACTTCTGGCGGGCGACGATTTAGACGAAATCGCCGCCTATTGCCGCATTTTTCCAGAAACCATTCTCTATCAACCTGAGCTTTCAGATTATTAAACCTAAGTATAAGTGAAATTACAAAAATTTATGCAAATTGTCGCTATCGGAAAACCACTTTTTGAAGGCAGAGACGAATTGCCCGAAGCCATTGAATACAATTATCAAGCAGGCGATCACACGCTGCTACTTTCAATGAAAAATCTGCATCCATCGGAAATCAAAGCAGTTCGAGAAGAGCCAGCCGAATTCGGGCTTTATTGCGAAGACGGAATTATTTTTCTGCTCTATCGTTTCGGTGAAATTTTACCGTGGTCGGATTCCGCTTTTTCGTGGTGGAATGTGGCGGAAGAGGATCGCCGAATTCCCGAACAACGCAAACATCCGGCAGAGAGAATTTTGCTCAAAATCATTCTGATCGAAGCGACAACTGGTGTTGTCAAGGCAATCAGAGTTACGACCTTTTCGCCTGAATTTACGGAAAGATTACACCGGGCAATTCGCGGTCAAGCAACGGGCAGAGAGTTTTCGAGAGAAGAGTTTACGGCTCGCAGTTTGAAAATCCATGAAAAATATTCTCCCGCCGAATTAGCCGCTAAAGCCTTTTGGATAACAAAAGGTGGCGATTAGATGCCGTAAATCATTTAACGATTGAATTTACCGAATTAACGGGAAGCGAGAAAAAAGTAGCGAATAAAACAGTAGAAATATGAAACCTCTCCAACACGCCCAAATTAGTGCCAAAATTTACGGCGGAAAGTGGGAGGATTATATTAAAATTCACAGCTTTCTCGATTCGAGTAAAGCGACTTGCGCCCATTTCAAACACCGATTTTTACTCCATCATGCCGAAGGAATTGATTTAACGGTTCGTCTGTTTGGCGAGGAGCTAACCAACAGCGGCGGACAGACAAATTCGATTCGCCAAATTATGACTGATCATTTAATCGAAGATGTCGGGAGCATTGTTACCATCGAAAATTGGGCAAACGGTTTAATGCCGAAAGAAGATGTGCCGTTTTATCAATTTTTGGCAAAAAAACGTGAGCAGATTTTAGCGGACGAAATCAAAGGCGAAACAGAATTGCTCGATGCTTTTAATCTTTCA
>CALMEH010000241.1 GCA_937863115.1 uncultured Acidobacteriota bacterium | reverse complement strand
AAACTTCGATAGCTTCAAGTTGTGTCGGGTCAACAATCGAAACCGGCGGACCGCTTGCGCCCGGATCGAAACGCGCATTATTCAGACGTTCGCCGTCAATCACAATCAACACGCGAGTCGAAGAAAAACCTCGAAGACGCGGACGTTCGCGTTGCGGATTGGTTTCGATAACGGTCAAATTCGGCGTTCGTTCCATTGCTTCAAACGTCGAACGCGGCAAACGTTGTTCGATGTTTTCGGCAGTCGTAACCGTTACGGTTTGCGGAACTTCCGCCGCAATTCGTTCCGTGCCTTTTCCGGCAGTAACGGTTGCGGTGTCTTGAATTGCGCCCGGCGCAAGCGAAAAATTCTGCGTCAATGGCGCGTCACCGATAATTATTGATTCCGCGCTCGTGCCGAAACCCGAAGCCGTTGCCGAAAGACGATAGCTGCCCGACGGCAAATTGCTGAACGAATAATTTCCGTTACTGTCCGTTACTACGACCGATTCGCGCCCCGAACCGAGGTTCAAGACTTTAACGGTTGCACCGACAACTGCTGCACCGTTGGAATCGCTGACCGTTCCGCTAATTTTACCCGTTTGGGCAAACGCGGGCGCGACTGCAAAAACCAAGAAAGTAAATATTAAAAAAATCTTTTTAACTGAATTGACGAACATATTTTGCTCCTTAATTTTGTGTTGGGAAATATTTGTGCTAAATAGCGGACAAATTTTCTTCAATTTCCTGTTGACGAAAAACCTATTATTTGGCAATGTATTGTTTATTATCTTAGACTCATTTGTTATAAACTAATAACAAATTTTTGTCAACAGATTGAGTGGAAATTTTACAAATGTCAAACAACCGAAAAACATCAATTTCGTGGGTCGAAGCCGAAAAAATAACTCTGCGCGGGTATGCAATTGAAGATTTAATCGGGCGCATTTCTTTGGGCGAAGCGATTTTTTTGCTTTTGATGGGCGAAATGCCGACGAAAAATCAGGCGAAAATGCTCGAAGCGATTTTGGTTTCCGTTATTGACCACGGCGTTCGCCCGCCTTCGACGATTGCTGCCGTAACCGTTGCAAATACGGGCGCGAGTTTGAATTCGGCAATCGCGGC
>CALMEH010000240.1 GCA_937863115.1 uncultured Acidobacteriota bacterium | reverse complement strand
AACGACAAGCCATTTTAGGTCATTTTAAGTCGCTTGGTCCCGCTTAAAAAGACACCAGTTTTAGTACATATTGTTAAATTAACTATATTTATATTTTTGTCTAAAACTAAAAAATAATTTCCGGTAAAACTCAACAAATTTTAAACGGACACTTTATATTGCTGCGTTTTTTTCAACCAACCGAATCGGTTCGTGTTCAAGCCATTTCGTCCAGATTTCTACGCGGATTTCGCCCGTTTGCATATCAAACGGCAAATCAAAATTTGCACCGTTTGGCGAATAACACGCGCTCATTCCGATAATATTCAAGCCGGAAAAATCGTCTTTACCTTTTTTGGCTTCTTCATTCCAAAATTTTTCGATTAAAGCCTGAGGATTACCATTAATTGCCCGAAAAGCCTTGGGAATATCGGGCAAATAGCAATGTTCAAAATAAGCATCGCCGCTCGTTGAACACGCCAAACCGAAAATATCCGAATGCCGCATTGCCATTATCAACGCGCCGTAACCGCCGGAAGATTTGCCCATCACAGCGCGGGAGTTTTTATCCTTTATCGTGCTGAAATTTTCATCAACAAATTTTACGATTTCCTTTGTTAAATAATCTTCGTAATTTCCCGTCCCCGTTGAATTGATATATTGCGATCCGCCGAAATGCGTAAAACAATTGGGCATTACAACTATCATCGGACGAATTTTTCCGTTGTTGATAAGTTTGTCCAAACGCGCCGACAAATTCGGCGTGAAAGCTGAATCATTCAAAAACATTCGCCCGCGCCCCGTAAATCCGGGTAAAGCGTAAACGGACGGATAAGTTTTCGTTTCGTCATATTCGGGCGGCAAATAAACTATCAAATCCCGCACAGATTTATCGCCGAGCGGATTGTTTTTCAAAATTTCGCTTGCGTGGCTTAAATAAACGACCGAGCCGCGATTCGTATTTTTATCGGAATTCATAATTCGGATTTTAACCTAAAACAAAATTATTTGAAAAATCTGCTAGGCGTTAAGCAATTTCAAATCGTAACTTCCGAGCGTTACCGTATCACCGAATAAAAATGCAGCGGTTTGTCCTTGTGGAACTGCTGTTTCACGAATGAATACCGGACTGCCGCCCGTTACCATAATATTGAAAATCCCCTCGGCTTCCTGCCACAAAATCGCGTGCCGACGGCTGATTTCAGGGTCGGCAAGTTGAATATCGGCGGGCAAACCTCGCCCTAAACTTATTTGCGGTTGATTTACTGGCAGAATCCTTTCGTAAATTTGATTGTGCCAAATTTCAATCTTGAACAATGTTTTTATTATCGGTCTAATCAGCGTAATTTCATCCGAATCCGAATATTCAAAATCAGTTTCAAACAATCGTGGTAATGTTTCCGAAGTTTTGACAGAATATTTTGACGGATTCAAATTGAATCTTATCTCAGGCGCAGAATTACCGTTTTCCCAATGCGGAAAAACCAACACTTCGCCACTTTCTACGTCGCCCGCGCGAATTTGAACGAATTTATTGTTAAAGCTATCAATCGAAAGCCGTCTAAGTTGTTTTTCGACAAAGCCGTTGATTTTAGCAAACAAAGATTCGCGCAAAACACCATAAAAACGCGCATTATCTTCGGCATTTAGGAAAACTTTATAAATGGTCGGTATCAAAACTTTATGATTTTCCGAGTGAAATAGATTTTCAATCATCACACGCTCAATTTCGGCGATTATTTTAACAGCGATTTCATCATTTCGACTTTTTTTATTGAAATGTATCGGAATATAAATTTCACTGTCAATATAAGTCCGACATTTCTCGAAAAACTCACAGATATTTTTTGTCAATTCTTTTTTCATAACGATTTCTCCGATTGAAACAAGCGGAATTTGCCATCAAATTCCGCTTGTTTCTTGATTTATCGAGTGCTTTCGTTGGTAAATTCCTTATACCAAAAGTCGAAATATTTCTTATCTTGGAGCAATTTCAACTCTTTACGCACAACCTTTAAAAAACTATCGGGTTTGTAACCCGGAAGCGGAGACCCGGAGGATCCAGCCCACGGTGTCGTTGCCAGAACCGAAAGTTTTAAATTTCCCATCACTAACCCGATAAACCCATTTCGGGAAGCCTGACGACCGAGTTCGAGCATTCCGATAGCTTGGGTTTTGCGCGAAAAATTTTTCAATTTCAAACGGTTTTCCAAATCTTGCCAAGTTTTATAAACGAATTGTCCGTATCCGAAAGCCGAACTCGGTCCAGATTCGGTTCTGATAAAACATTCTTGCGGAAGACCTTGCGCTTTGGCATGTGATTTAAGCGTCAGTTTGCCGATTAGCTTTTGACATTCGACCGATTTACTTTGATAACCGAATTTCGGATGAAACCCGACGACGGTAAAAGGACTCGGTGCGCCTTCAACTTTCGTGATTGCAATTAGCCAAGCCAAAGTGTTTTTTTGCTTTAACATCCATTCATAGCTTTTCAAAAGCCGCTTAAGCTCTTTCGACGAAAGTCCATTTGAAAAATCTTCGTCGTAAAACAAATCTTCGGCTTCTACTTCAGACAAATTTCTGCGGAAAAAGGTTTTGAAATTCTGATTGACAGCCCTTATTTCTGAAAGTTCGAGTTCTTGTAAATCGAAGAATTCTTTCATATTATCCTCGTTCGTCAAATTGTTTTCAGCCCGAACCGTAATTGCTAAAACCACAAAGATTAGAGCAATCTGCACTAAATTAATTTTTCTCATTGTCTTTTTCTCCTTTATTTTTTAACAAAATCAGCGTAAGCGAAGACCGGCGATTTTCCGTCGGACTTCGCAAAAATCTAACCTTTTTGAGGGAGATTGATGTGATAATGATCTTTTTCAAAGAAATAATTACCGCCGACTTTAGCAACAGCCTTCTTTAAAGACTTTGGTTCGCTAATCCGGCTTACATCAATAGCGTTTTGACGCAAGTGTCTCGAAATATAAATGCCATTGGCAACTTGCTTTTCGATAACTTTTGTCATTTCTTTAACTGCTTTCGGACGATAATCTCTATTCTCACGATAAGCATAAAGAACATCGCCGACTGCTTTTTTGTCTTTATAAAGCCGATAGACGTGTTTCGCCCCGTGTCTGTCAATGAGTCCGATCATCGCGGAAGCCTGTTTAAAAGGCGTTCTTGCCGCACTTGTAATAATCAACTTCTCGCCGCTTAAACGCTGATATTCTCTCGCCAAAGTCACAATAGCCGCAACCATTTTCTGCGATATAACTTCGCCATTTCGGACTGAAAAAGCGTTATCGTTAATGTTGCCTTTGATGAAATTGACTGTTGATTTAACCCGCTTGCAGGTTGGCTTGTTGTTATTTGCCAAACCCGTTTTGCCTTTTGGCTTTCTTCCGGTATTTTCGTTTTTTTCATCCATTACCTCATTTATCGGTTTAACCCGTCCGGTAAATGCGGGTTTATTGATTCTAGGTTTAGTGTTTTGGGGAACTTCCTTTTGGGGCGTTTCCGATGCTTTTGCCCGTTGCCGGTTTCCGACTTTTCTGCTCAACACCGTATCAAGCAAAAAAGATTTTGTGCTGACAGCATTTCGTTTTACTTGACTCAAATTATCAAAAGAGTCAGTATTTTGAATTTCAGAATTATTGTTTTCATTAGCTTCTGCAAAGACCACCGTATTCATCAATAAAAGTGAAACCAAGCAGATTCCGATTAAATTTTTCATAATATTTCTTCCTTTAATGTGTTAATTAACGATTCAAAATTACTCACGAAATTTTCCATTTCGTTAAGCAATTCAATATTGGCGTTCAAGGAATTCGTTTTTTCTTCAATCTCTTTTTTCAACTCTCGTGCTATTTTCGGGGATGGATTCAAACGAAGTTTGTCCTTTAAGCCGTTGATGACGTTTGCTTCATCAAACGATTTGTCGAGAAATTTGTTATAAACAGTTGCGATTTTGTTTCTGTTCAATACCCGACAATTTTCCAACTTGTCGGCAGTTTCGCTTTTATCGGAAAAGTTGCCCTTTTTTCTCAATTCGACAATTTTTCCGGTTAAACTTGCCTTTCGCTCATCCAGAATTTGTTGCGCTTGCCGGATCTTTTGTTTCGTTAGCGGCTCATCAAGATTTTGAATGATGTCATTCGTTAATTTATTTACTTCGGCAATAGTTTCCTTAAGCCCAAATGTCATTTGGAGCGAAAATCTTGCACCACCAAAGAGCAATGCAACCACGATCACCAAAAAAATAATCAGTAAAAAAGTTCTAACCTTCATAATTTTTAACTCCTACTAAGAAAAATAATTTGTGGGATGCATTTCGGATTATTTCACTGCTTTGGCTTGGAAAGTGAGTAAAAATTCGGTCAAAATCGGTCAAAAATTTGTCTAAAAAGATAAAAGAGAAATTTATGGTAGTTATAAGTAAAACTAAAGCAACGAGAGTTAAGAAAATGACATCGGAATTTTGTATTTAACGAGCCAACATGCAGTAATTTTATTAGAGGGCATTTAAATCTCCTTCTTTAGATGCTGTTAATAGTTGAAAAATCCTTTGAAAAAAGGGGTTTTGTATGAAATAACTTCTTTTCGAATCGGAGGTCAAAAAGTGTCACAAATAATTTACAAATTCAATGGATTAAGTTTAAGCGAAGAAACCAGAATTTTAACAGGGAAAGATAACCAGCCAATACCTTTAACGCCTACGCTGTTCGATTTGTTGTTGGTTTTTATTAAAAGCAACGGCAAGGTGCTTTCAAAAGCCGAGTTATTAAAAAAAGTTTGGCAAGAAAATAACACAAATGTTGAATATCAAACTGTTAGGCAAGATATTTCCATTCTAAGAAAAAAATTGGGCGATAGCGAAAGGAAGGAAATTATTCAAACCGTCCCTGGTCGCGGTTATCAATTTATGCCACAAATTATTAAAATTGGCGGCGATAAAGAAAAGGAGCCAAGTTTCGTTTGGAAAAAATCTATTCCATATATTGTCTTCGGATTATTAATTGCTGCGCTTTCCGTGTCGTTTATGACTTTTTTTGAAAGAAAAGACGATAGAATCGAAATTAAGTCTGAAAAGACGACAATTCATTTGAATTTAAATGCCCTAGAAAACGAAAATTCTTCTTCGGCAGTAATATCAATTAATTATCTGGCGATAAAAAGAGATGAAGCGGATGAGTTTTTACAGCGTATCGGATATTCAGAAGGACAAATTAAAATACAGCGAGTCAGTGAACATTCATTCTATGAAAAAGTTGTTACAGGAATTAAAGACAAGTGTGGTTCGGTAACTAATTCAATAATATTGCATTTTGACGTAAGTCAGGAAAAACTCGAAAAATCATTTAATTTGGCTTTCAACATAATCCGCAAAGGCGGTTTCGATAAAAAGTCGGATTGGTGGTATCAACATAAAATAGTTCGTCCAACTGACGAACTGGAATTAACCATTACCTTTCCTCAAGATAAAGAATTTCCGAAAGAGATATTTTTATACCAAAAAGAAGATTGCACAGGTGAACGAAAAGAAGTATTAGATGAATATAATTTTCAAGGTAATGAGCCAAAAGAATTTAAAGTTGATTTTGTGAACAAGACAGTTACTTTTATAAAGAAAAATCCGACTATAGATTATGCCTACGGATTTGAGTGGAACTACTAAAAGCCAAAAAAACTTTATATTGTAGGCTTGGAACATAAAGTTAAGTTCTTAATCTTTCCTAATTTAAGGCAGATTGTCTGCCTTTTTTATTTGTAGATAAAGAATGGTTGGAATAAGATTAAATCTAACAAAAATGTTATGGCTGGAGATTTAATAAATGTTAACCCAAATGCGTTGACCTCGACAATTGAGTTTTTAACGGCGATGATTACGCCCGCATTGTTGATTTCGGCGACGGGTTCGCTTGTGCTTTCTACTTCGACAAGACTTGGGCGCGTGGTTGACCGTGTGCGCGATTTGGAAAAACGGCTCAGCGAACTGATTATGACGGAAGACAAAAGCAATATTCCGCTTTACAGCAAACGTCTTGAAGTAATTGTCAATTTGCTTGATAAAGTTACGAGTCGTTCGCGTTTATTACAAAGAGCGATGACCGCATTTTATTATGGTTTAGGGATTTTTATTCTAACGAGTTTGACGATTGCGGTTGTCGGGATTTTCGGGATATATCGTTGGTTGCCGATTCCGGTCGGCATAGTTGGGATTATTTTTTTGTTTTACGGCAGCCTTTTGATGTTGCGTGAAACTCGGATGGCAACCGCAACAATTCGCGCCGAAATGGATTTTACTTGGAGCTTGGCAAAAACCGTTGCACCGCCCGATATTATCAGCAAATACACGATGAGCGCGGAAGGCGATTTGGAACGCACGGACGGAACTTAAGAGTGGAAAGGGAATAGTGAAATGTGAAAAGTGATGAGCCGAAATTTTTAGAACTATATCGCACAAACGAGCTTGAAAATCGTGTTTTGCAGCTTGAAAAACTTCTTGAGAGTTGCACGATTTGCCCGAAAGATTGCGGAAACAATCGTTTGAACGACGAAATTGCGGCGTGTTATTCGGGACGTTTGCCGATTGTTTCAAGCTACACGGCGCATTTTGGCGAAGAACCTGTGCTTTCGGGAACGAACGGCGCGGGGAATATTTTTTTCGGAAACTGTAATCTGCGTTGTGTATATTGCCAAAATTATCAGATTTCGCAAACTTGGAAAACGCAAAAGAAAAACGAAATTTCGCATGAAAGATTGGCGGAAATGATGTTGGAATTGCAAGAAAAAGGTTGTCATAACATCGGATTCGTTTCGCCGACACATTTTGTGCCACAAATGGCGCGGGCAATTTTAATCGCGGCGAAAAAAGGCTTGAATCTGCCGATTGTTTATAATACGAACGCGTATGATTCGGTCGAAGTTTTGAAATTGCTTGACGGAATTGTTGACGTTTATCTGCCGGATTTGAAATATTCCGAAAACGATGCCGGATTTCAGTATTCAAAAATTCGCAATTACACAGATTTTGCGCGAAATGCGATAAAAGAAATGTTTCGGCAAACCGGCGATAAACTTATTTTTGACGAAAACGGTTTATTGCAAAAAGGTTTGGTCATTCGTTTGTTGGTTCTGCCCAACGATTTAGCCGGAATCGAAGAAAATCTGCGCTGGATTCGAGATGAACTTTCGCCAAAAGTCGCCGTATCTTTGATGGCGCAATATTACGCGACAAACAAAGCCGCAACGGACGAAAAATATATTTTATTATCGCGCCGAATTTCTCAAAACGAATGGTTTTCCGCTGTTTCTTTACTCGAAGAACTCGGAATGGAAGAAGGCTTTATGCAAGAATACGAATCGGCTTCGCACTATTATCGCCCAGATTTTAACGACGCGAAAAAGCCGTTTAAAGATATTCGAGATTTTCAATAAATTTTATGACACTTTTAAAAGACATCAATAAACCAAAGCCTTTTCTAAAATGGGCAGGCGGAAAAACGCAACTTATTTCCGAAATTGAGAAATGTTTGCCGCCAGGAATTCGCACGAAAAAATTTACTTACATCGAACCGTTTGTCGGAAGTGGCGCAATTTTATTTTGGATGCTGAATAATTTTCCAAATATGGAAAAAGCAATTATCAATGACATCAATTCTGATTTAATAAACACTTACAAAATAATTTGCTCAAAGCCAAAAGAACTCATTTCAACCTTAAAAGAATTACAAAATGAAAATCACGACCTGCAAAGCAATGAAGAAAAAAAGAAAGAATATTATTATCAAAAACGAGATTTATACAACACACGAAGCACAGACAAAATAACTCAAGCATCACTTTTTATCTTTCTTAATCGAACTTGTTTCAATGGTTTGTATCGTGTAAATAGCAGAAATTTATATAATGTTCCGATGGGAAGTTACAAATTACCGAGAATCTGCGACCAAGAAAATATTTTAGCAGCCAGTAATG
This sequence comes from uncultured Acidobacteriota bacterium, assembly GCA_937863115.1. Taxonomy (GTDB): domain Bacteria; phylum Acidobacteriota; class Blastocatellia; order Pyrinomonadales; family Pyrinomonadaceae; genus CALMEH01. The sequence continues at coordinate 586 of CALMEH010000240.1, read as the reverse complement.
CGCTTCAGAATATTGAAATACTCAATGGCGACTTTGAAAAGATGATTAATTATGCCGATAAACATTCATTTTTCTATCTTGATCCGCCGTATAAACCTTTGAGCGCGACTTCAAATTTCAATTCTTATGCCGAAAATGTCTTTGATGACAACGAACAAAAAAGACTAAAAGATTTCTGTGTGAAACTTGATTCTCGTGGCAGTAAATGGCTTTTAAGCAATTCGGATATACAAGAAAACAATTTTTTTGATATGATTTACGGCGAGTTTATTATTAAAAGAGTTGATGCAAAAAGAGTTATCAACTCAAAACCGGATAAAAGAGGAAATTTGAAAGAACTCCTGATTACAAATTACTCGTATGAACAAACTTTGTCAGTTGCTCAATCTTGAAAATGAAGATGTATTGTTTGCCAAGATAACCAACAGCTTTAAGGAAAAAATCACCCAATGGAATTACTTTGTTAATTGGAACAAAGTTTTCGCAAATATCTCTCCGATTGAAAAAGAACTAAATCTCTTAAACTATCTCGTTGGCAAAGAAAACATTGAAGAATTTCAAAAAATTGGTGCTTGTATCAGGAGAT
>CALMEH010000239.1 GCA_937863115.1 uncultured Acidobacteriota bacterium | reverse complement strand
GCCAAGGGCGATTTTAGAACTTTTAAGACAATACCATCGGACCGGACTCCAGGGGAAATATTTCCGTCATAGAGGACCGCCGCAATCAGCTTCCCGGTTTCATTTTTGCTACGGGAGCCGCCGAAATTCAAAATAATCTGTCGTTTTCCAATCTCGGCGCACCCGGCGGGACAACGCCGAACGGAGCTTGCACCGGCTTTTGTAATTTGATTTCGGGAAACGACGGCAACTTTTACGCGGCGGGTGCGACCGGCTACGGGACGGTTGCGATTTTCAATAATTTTGTCGGTCTCAACAAAGAAGGCAATCAAGCCTTGCCGAATACGAATACGATTGGAATTGCCTCGACCAGCACTTTCGGTGAAACCTACGTCGGAATCGGCGTTCCGAATCTGACGCTCGGCAACGTCGTTGCGGCAAACGGCTATGCCAATATTGACACCGGCACGGGCGGTGCGCTCGGCGGTTTGTTTCAAAGTGCATACGTTCACGGAAACTCCATCGGGACTGATTCGAGCGGAACATTTTCAGTTGAAATTGAACCATCGGGATTCAACTACGGCAACACGGGCGTAACCGCTTCGAGTGGTTTCGGCGACACCGTTTCTATCGGAGCCGGAAACTTTGAAGCGCGAAACGTCATTGCGGGACTCAAAGGCGTGCAAAACGGAGCCGGAGCCGGAATCGAGGTTTTCGTTTCCTACGGTTCTATCAAAATTCTCAATAATCTTATCGGGTTGAATCGTTCGCTCCAACCGCTCGGCAATCTGGGCGGTGGGATGAGAATCTTCGGACCGTTCGGCGCAAACAGTGTGCAAATCGGCGGCACGGACGAAGAAGCCAACCAAATCGCCTACAACGGCTCGAACGGCAGAAATTTCGCCGGAGTTTTAATCAACCCCGGCGCACAAGGGATTACGATTCGCAACAATTCGATTCACGACAACTTCGGGCTGGGCATTGATTTGAATTCTTCAGGCACGTTTTACGAAGGTGACGGCGTAACGCCAAACGATTGTCAAGACGCGGATTTGGGCGCAAACGGTTTGCAGAATTATCCGGTGCTTTACGCGCCGACGCAAAACGGCGACGGGACGCTGACGGTTACGGGCTATTTGCGAAGCAGACGCAATCAGACTTTCACGCTTGATTTTTACCGAAGCCAGACGGCGGACGATTCGACTTACGGCGAGGGCGCGGCGTTAATCGGTTCGACAACCGTTTCGACCGATGGCAACGGATTCGGCGAATTTTCATTTACTTCCGCTTTGCCCGTTTCGACCGCTTTGGCGATTACGGCGACGGCGACCGACGCGCAGGGCAACACTTCCGAATTTTCGTGCGCCGCCGGAGTTTGTGCCAGCAATCTGACCGAAGAAGCGCGGCGTTTGTTGGAAATTCAATGCTCACAGCCGATTGAAGTCAATGTCGAATCGGACGAGCCGGATGCGAATACGAGCGACGGTGTTTGCGACGTTGACACCGAAACTCCCAACGATTTGCAATGCACTCTGCGGGCGGCGATTCAGGAAGCCAACGCCCGACCGGGCTACAATCAAATCCGATTCGTCATTCCGGGCGCGGGCGTTCACACAATTTCAATCGGCAACAATTTGCCCGAAATAAACGGAAATGCAGACCTCAACGCGACAACGCAAGAAGGTTATACAGGAACGCCGCAAATAAAATTGGACGGTGGAAACAAAGGCGGCACGGGTTTGAAGGCGACGGGCAATTCGGTAACGATTTCGGGCTTTGCGATTGTCGGTTTTTCTGAAGGCATCAATTTGCGAAATGCGGTTGGCGCAAACGTCAATAAATGTCATCTCGGAGTTAATGCTGACGGCGAAACTTTTCCAACAGAAAGGATGACGGACGGCATCGTGATTCGGGATGGCGGCGGCGCAAATGTTATTGGCGGTTATCAAAATGACGATACGAATATTTTCTCCAACAACCAAAAACGGATTCGGTTGGTTTTCAACAATGGAAATTTCGTTTTGAACAATATCGTCGGATTGAATGTATTCGGACTCGCGCCGATTCCGAATACAAACGGCATTGTTATTCAATCCTCCGACGGCAACATTATCGGCGGCAGTGAGTTTAGCGAAGCAAATTTTATCGGCGGAAACTTGGAAGTCGGAATTGTCGTTACTAATCTGAGCAAAAACAATAAAATTATCGGCAATTATCTCGGATTCAATCCCAATGACAGCGAAAACGCCTCGTTGGGAAACCGCGCCGACGGAATTTCTCTCGAAGGCGGTGCGACCGGGAATTTCATTGGCACTGCGGTTGCGGGCGAAGGAAATCTCATCGGTCATTCACAAGAATTTGTAGATTCGGCGGGAATTTATGTCGCGCCCGACAGTGGTATTGACAATTCTATACTCGGCAACAGCGTGGGAGTCTTTCAATTTGGCGAAGGTCAGGAATATTTTCCGATTCCGAACCGCACGGGCATTTTAATCCGACGCGGGCGGCAATTTGTCGGGCGGGAAAATCAGACGGAAAACCGCAATGTTATCGGGCGAAATTTGGAGTCGGGAATTTTGGTTTATCCGGCGGCGGGAGATTCCGTTTCGGGTGTGAAAATTTACCTCAACCGCATCGGCGTGGTCGGCGGCACGGCAATCGGGAACGGCGGAGCGGGCATTTTTTTTAATGGCGACGTTACCGAAAGCGTGATTGCCGAAAATCTGATTTCGGGCAATACGGGCGATGGAATTTTGATAAGCGGCGGTTATGCCAACCGCATCGTCGGCAACGCTGTCGGCACGGACGGCAACGGAGATGTCGCCGTTCCGAATCAGCTAAACGGCATCTCGATTGACGGCAAAGACAACCAAATCGGCGATGAAGGAGAAAACAACGGCAATGTAATTTCCGGCAACACGGGCGCGGGCATTGTGTTAATGACCGGCAGGAGCGGCAATATGGTGCGCCGAAACTTTATTGGCACAAACAGGAACGGAACAAATTTTATTCGCAATCAAATCGGCGGCGCGATTGTCGCGGGTTCGCAAAATACGCTCAAGCAAAATCTGATTTCCGGCAATGCAAATTTCGGCGTTGCGATGTCGGCGGGCGAAAACGACCCGCCCGAACAAAATAATCGTCTGATTCAAAACAAAATCGGCACGACCAACGACGGGCAAACCGCTTTGGCGAACGGTTTCGGCGTTTTCGTCGGCGGAACTTCGGGCACAAACGTCATCGAAACAAATCTGATTTCGGGCAACAACAGCGACGGCATCCGCGTTTCGCACGGAGCGCAGACGACTTTTATCAACGGCAATCTTATCGGGACAAATGCGGACGGCAACGCCGCGCTCGGTAATACGGGCAACGGCGTTTATATTTTCGGAAGCACGACGTTTGTCGGCGGCGCGGAGAACGAAGAAGAAAACATCATTTCGGGAAATTTCAACGGCATCGTCATTGAAAAAGACAAAAATTCGGGCGCGGAAGACGGCAAATTAAACGTCATCACCAACAACATCATCGGGCTGAATCAAACGGGAACACAGCCAATCGCCAATCAAAATGACGGTGTTTTGATTCTGGGCGGCGCAAACTCTAATATCATCGGATTTTCTCTCGATGTGGACGGCAATCCGATTAGCGGCACGAGCAATCTGATTTCGGGCAACAATAGCAGTGGAATCAGAGTTTCAACTGATGCAAGTTCGCCCGAAACGTCGGATTTGAACATCGTTTCGGGAAATCGCGTTGGCGTTTCGTTCGATGAAAGCATCGCGCTTGCTAATGCGGGTTCGGGCATTACGATTACCGATTCGCCGCAAAATATTGTGGGCAATTCGGACATTTTGCCTGCCAATATCGTCAGCGGCAACGCGCAAAACGGCATTCTTATCGAAGGTGCGGGAGCTTTTGAAAATCTGGTTATCAGCAATCACGTCGGCATCACAACCGAAGGCAATGCGCTTGCTAACGGGCTTGCCGGATTGCTCGTTTCGGGTGCGCCCGGAACGGTTTTGACAAACAACAATGTCGGCGGAAACTTAGCCGACGGCATCGTTGCCGAAAATCTCGCGCTCAGTTTTTCGCCCGAAAGAAAAACGCGGACTTTGCCCGCAGGCAACGATAAAATTTCAAAATATATCCGCAATGCCTTTGCCAATCGGGGCGGCGGCAGTTACAGCCTCGAAATCAGCGGCAACCGCATCGGCGTTTTCGGGGAGACGAATGTTCCCAACGCAAACAACGGCATAAAGTTTAATAACGTCCAAAACGCGCTTATCGGCGGAGTCGCGCCGACTGCCGGAAATATGATAAGAAACAACGGCGGCGCGGGTGTGCGGCTCGATGAAACGAACGGAAACGAGAATTTAATAAACCATAATTCGATTTTGGGAAATACGGGCTTGGGCATTGATTTGGGAACAATCGGAAACACGCCGAACGACATCGGCGACGCGGACGAAGGCGCGAATCGTGGGCAAAATTTTCCCGAAATCGTTTCCAAACAAATCGTCAACGATGAACTGATTATCAATTTCAAAATCGAATCCGCGCCCGTTAATTCAAATTACGGAGCGCAGGGTTTATACGTCGAATTTTTCAAATCCGACAATTCGGGCGAAGGCGAGCGATTTTTAGGTTTTACGCATTACATCGTTGCCGATTACAATGGCGGATTCGCAGGAACAAAAACTGTCAATCTCGGCAACATCAATGTTTTAGGAATCAATCAAAACGACCCAATCACGGCAACGGCGACTGATGCGGACGGCAACACATCTGAATTTTTCTCGCCATTTGCACCTTCGGCGGCGGAAGTTTCGGTAAGCGGGCAAATTATTGCACCAAACGGCACAGTGATTTCACGCGCCACAATTATTTTAACGGACGACGGCGGACAAACCCGTAGCGTAAATTCAAATGCGTTCGGCTATTTCAAATTTGAAAACGTC
>CALMEH010000238.1 GCA_937863115.1 uncultured Acidobacteriota bacterium | reverse complement strand
AAGCGCGGGACGGGACGATTTGGTTGGCGACGGGCGGCGGTCTCGTCAAATTTAATCCGCGTGGCAAACGTGCGCCGACGGAAATCGCGCAATCGCCCGAAACCGCGATGTTTGTTGCGTTTAAGCCGAGCGAAAGGCGTGAGGAATCGAGTTTTAAGAAACTTGTCCAAGCCAAAGACGGCGCGATTTGGGGCGGAACTTTTGACGGAATTTTTCGCGTAACTTTTGAAAACGGCACGCCGAATTTTGAGAAATTTCAAACCGGACGCGTCGAAGATATGCGTTTTGACCGACGCGGAAATTTGTGGATTACCACTTTGCGAAACGGCGTTTTTCGGATTTTGCCCGATAAACGAATCGAGAATTTCACCGAAGGTTTGCCGAAAGAACTTGCCGCAATTTATGAAGACCGCAACGGGCGAATTTGGCTCGCATCGCGGCGCGACAAACAGGGATTTTTGTGTGAACTCAATCCTGAAACTTCCGAACAAAAAAATATCATCAAAAAATGCTATACCGAAAAAGATGATTTTCTGATGATGTGGATTTTCGATTTTTGGCAACGCGAAAACGGCGATTTTTGGCTCGCATCTTCGGGCGGTTTTATCAAATTGGGTTTTAAGCCCGACGGAAAACCTGATTTAAAGTTTTACAAGCAAGCGGAAGGTTTCTGCGACGGCGACACCTATTCGATTTACGAAGACCGCGACAGCAATTTTTGGATTGGAACAACTTGCGGAATCGTCAAATTATCGCCCAACGGTTTTACGCGCTACGGCACGGCGGACGGTTTATCGAATGTCGGAACAACTTCAATTTTCGGAACTTCGGAAAACGAATTGTTTATCGAAGCCGCCAGAAAATTAAATCGTTTTACCGGCACAAATTTTGAAACTATTCGTCCGAATATTTCTCCGCAAATTACAAATTGGGGCTGGGGAGTTTTGCACACAATTATCAAAACCCGCGATGGCGATTGGTGGATTCCGCTCGCTCAAAATTCGCTTTATCGTTTTTCGGGCGTGAAAAATGTAAGGGAAATCGCGCAAAAATCGCCAAGCAAAATTTACGGTGCAAAAGATGGATTAATCGGCAATGTCGTTTTGCTTCTTTACGAAGACAAGCGCGGCGATATTTGGATTCAGACGCTTTTTCCGTCTCGACTTTATCGTTGGGAACGCGCCGCCGATAAATTTCACGATTTGAGCGAACTTTTCGGATTGGAAAAAGAGCAGGAAGTTTCGTCATTTGCCGAAGACACGACCGGAAATATTTGGTTCGGAACGAGCGGCAGTTTTAATTTGCGACGTTTTCGGAACGGCATTTTCGAGCGTTTTTCATCGGCAAACGGCGTTCCCGCAGGAAACATTTCCGATTTATTTACTGACAGTCAAGGGCGTTTGTGGTTGGTTTCGGGAAGCGGCGGCGCGGCGCGGATTGATGAACCGAATGCCGATTCGCCCGGTTTCAAAATTTATAACACGCAAAACGGACTTTCCGACAATTCCGCTTTTTCCGTTGCGGAAGACAATTTCGGGCGCATTTACATCGGCAACGGGCGCGGCGTTGACCGCCTTGATTTGCAAACTGAGCGCGTCAAACGCTTTACGACAAATGACGGTTTGCCGCGTGGAAAAATCGAGCAAATCTTCAAAGATTCAAGCGGAG
>CALMEH010000237.1 GCA_937863115.1 uncultured Acidobacteriota bacterium | reverse complement strand
CCGCCAACGGTTGCGCGGTATATTCCAAAATCATTTTGACCATTCCCGGTGTCAGATTCGGATTAACTTGGAACAACAGAGCTGCCGCACCTGCGACAACCGGCGTTGACATCGAAGTTCCGCTCATTGTCAAAACTTCATCGCCCGCATTTAAGACATTAATAGTCGTGTCTGTTACGGTAGAATAATTAACTGCCAAGAAACTGGTCGCTTTGGCGCGTGCCGCTACGATCCGATTACCCGGTGCAACCATATCCGGTTTCATCGCGTTATCGTGAATTTTCGTGCCGTTCGGCAATGTGTAAAATGAGCGTGTCGGACCGTTTGAACTGAAAGTCGCCATAATATCATCACCACGAGAATCCGTTCCTTTCGTATTGATTGCGCCAACGGTCAAAGCCGACGGGTCGTTGCCCGGTGAATGAATATGTCCGTAAAGTTTTTGCCCGTCTTTTTTACCTTCGTTTCCGGCGGCGGCAACTACCAAAACACCGAGAGCGTTTAATTCTTGGACTTTGCGGCAAACCGGATCGTTGGTGTAAGAATCAATCGCCAAACCGCCGAGACTTAAATTGGCAACTTTGATGTTGTAGGTTTGATGATTTAACTTAAGCCATTCCAAAGCGTTCAAAAGCCAAGAGGTGTTACCTCTGCCTTGCGCGTCCAAAACTTTCAGATTGATAATTTTGACATTTGGTGCAACGCCGCGTCCACCGCCAACGTCATTTTTGGCGGCGATGACTCCGGCAACGTGTGTGCCGTGTCCGTAATCGTCATCTGTTGAGGAAACTCCTGTAACAAAACTTTGGCTATAAACAATTCTGGAATTGTTGCTACCATCTTTAAATGCTTTATGAGTTGCTAATATTCCCGAATCCAGAACTGCGACACCGATTCCTGTGCCGTCCAAAGTATAAGCCGCACGACCATTCAGAGCCGGTTGCGAGCGCACTAAATTTACGCCGATAGCATTTTCAACGTGTCCGAGTTTGAGCGTCGGACGGTCAGGTGAAAGATAATTTATCAAACCGCTCTGCGACAAAAGTTCAATTGAGCGAAGCGGCAGATTAGCAACAATCGTATCGGTATCGCCAATGCGGTCGTTCAAACGGATGTTGTTTTCCGACATAATTTGTCGAAGCAACGGATTATCCGCATTTTTCGTTTGTAGAATGACATCTACGCGCTTGTCGAGATTGCCGTTCATCAGCATTTCGCGCAAATCCGCCGAAACATTGTCGCCTCGAAAACCTTCGTTGTTATTGTTCGTCTCTTCTGAAACCGCTTGAAGATTTCTAACATTGACTTTTTCAAAGAAAGCCGCAACTTGCGCTTCGGTTTCGATTTTTTCACCAAACACGGCAGTTGAACTTCCGCCGATGATTTTGACTTTGCCATTTTGCAGGGCGGTGGTCAAAGCATCGTTAATGCGCGAATTTCCGACAAACGAAGTCAATTCGTTAATAAACAGAATTGTTTCTCCGTTTGAAGCGGAAAGCTCGTTAAAGATTCTTTCGGCTATTTGCGAAGTTTCAGCTTCTGTTCTTTTTTCGGAAAACATTGAAGCCGTTTCGAGCCGAAGCAAGGATTTTCCTTGTAAAGCCGTCGGAACATCGCCTTTGGCAATACGATAAGCCAAAAGTTCGGTAACTAAATTTTGATTTTCGCCGTTATCATCAATGATTACAGGCTGACGCAAATCGTTACCGGATAGAACCTTGATTAATCCGCCTACTTCGGTATTGAAGTTTTGATTAACACGCAAACGACCGTCTTGCGCCATTTTTGTCAAATCAGTAGTAAAAGCGTTTAACGTGGGAGCCGAAATTGTTTTCGTTTCATTTTTATTTGCGCCAATACTCACGATATTCATTGAAAGAATCGCAAACACCAGCATATATGCAATGAAGCGGGAAGTTTTTGAAAATTGTCGTTGATAGAACATTTTTTTTTAATTTGTTTACCTAATCTCGAAAAATCGGCAATTTTGAGGATACAAAAATTGCCACGATTACTTTAGCAAAAGCCGTGCCAATAACTCAGAGTTTTTTTAATTGCTGTAAATACAAGGGTTATAGCTATTTTAAGGCGACGCATTCCAAACGATGCTTTTCATTAATCATTCAAATTGACTGATTAAGATGTTCATTTTGACCGATTGATTTTTTTGACAACGATAAGAGTTTGGTTTACTTAGAGGATTTTAAGTAAATGGACAGAATTATCTTACAGAGGCTCACGCGCGGGCTTCTGATTGGGGCGTAATTTTTGATATATTATGCAGAAACACGCACGAAGCAAGTGTATGGTATTTCAATCATTGACACACTTGCTTCGTGCGTGTTTCTGCATTGTTGAATTTGCACGGCTACTTAAAGAAAAAAAAGCCGCGCTTTTGTAAGCGCGGCAAACCTTTGGAGAAGCGAAGGTTTAGGGGAAATATCTCAAACAAAAATGGTTAAGCAAGAATCGGTATTCTTGAAACCGGCTTTGGCAAATGC
>CALMEH010000236.1 GCA_937863115.1 uncultured Acidobacteriota bacterium | reverse complement strand
TCCCGCGACGCTTCTATCACGGTCAACCGGAATCGGTCTCGTCGGCACAGTCAAAAATTTTGAAGCCTTTGTTTTCTTTTGAGCTACCATAAAATCTCCAATAAAATAAATGATGAATGATGAATGATGAATTTTCACAAATCTTTTGATTCATCATTCATCATTCATCATTTTACTCGCTACCATTTGGCGCGAGATAGGTATAACTTGCGGCTTGGCGTTCATAATAGCCAATAATTTCTTCACCGATTTTGGCGGAAATTTCGCCGTCTTTAATGCGTTGCAAAACTGTCCGCCGAAATTGGTCGGTTAATTGAACGCTGTCAAAACGCACGGTTTCAAGGGAATCCGCGATCGTTGCGCCTTGTATAACTTTTTTGATGATATAGCCGTCGTCGCCGATGTGTATATGCGCTTCGTGTGGAACTCCGAAAAGATTATGGTTATTTCCCATAACTTCCTGGTATGCGCCAACGAGCATAATCGCCAAATAATAAGGTTTTCCTTTTTCCAATTTGTGTAATTCAAGAACAGGTTTGACATCGTGTAAATCAACAAATTTTTCAACAATCCCGTCCGAATCGCACGTTATATCACAAAGTGTAGCATATTCGGTCGGTTTTTTATTTAGACGATGTATTGGAATAATCGGAAAAAGCTGTTCCAATGCCCAATTATCGGGCATTGAGCGGAAAACAGAGAAGTTTGCAAGATATTTTACGCATAAAAGTTTCCTTAAATCATCAAATTCTTCTGACACATATTTCTTTTGTTGCGCGTATTCATCGGATTTTTCGCAAACATCCCAAAAAAGAACCTCTCCTTTACCACGATCTTCCAAAGAAAGCAAGCCGAGATTAAACATTGAAAATAAATCTTCTCGATGTTCGAGCGCGTCGTGATAATATTCTCGGTAGTTTTTCCCATTTATTGTTTCCCGTAAATCAAATAATTCTTTGACAACTTGCGGGTCGTCTTCGTCAAGAATAATCGGTGTGGCGGTGTCTTCGACGACTGTTTCGATCTCGTCTTGAATATTTGTTACCAGAATTGCGTGATAAGCCGAAAGATAACGCCCAGATTCTTGAATAATCGTTGGATGCGGCACGTCTTCATCATCGCAGACGGTTTTGATGACATAGACAACATCATTCGCAAATTCTTGGGCATTGTAATTTGCCGAAGATTCAAACGAGGTTTTCGAACCGTCGTAATCAACCGCCATTCCGCCGCCGACATCAAGATATTGAATTGGAATATTCATCTGCCGAATCTTGGCGTAAGTCCGCGCGGCTTCCTTCATTGCGTTTTTAATTCGTTTAATATCAGTAAGTTGCGAGCCGATGTGGAAATGCAGAAGTTTCAGCATATCCGTTCGCCCGGCTTCTTCCAATCTTCTGATAACTTCTAAAATTTCAGTTGTGGTCAGTCCGAATTTTGCCGCCTCGCCACCGGATTTTTCCCATTTGCCCGAGCCTTTCGAGTAAAGTTTAACGCGCACGCCGATCATCGGAAGTTTGCCTTCAGCATTTTCCGCCGCCAATTTTTCGACCATGATGAGTGTGTGTTCGAGTTCACTCATTTTCTCGATTACGATAACGACATTTTTTCCGGCTTGTGCACCCGCAAATGCAAGTTTTATAAAATCGCGGTCTTTAAATCCATTCAAAACTAAAAGGCTATCATCTGATTGCTCCATTGCCAACGCAGCATAAAGTTCGGCTTTTGAACCGGCTTCCAAGCCGAAATGATAGCGTTTTCCTTCGCGCAGATATTCTTCGATAACCGCGCGGTTTTGATTGACTTTCATTGGAAACACGCAAAAATGACCGCCATTGTAACCGTATTCCTTGATTGAATTTTTAAATGATTTTTGAAGTTTGCGGATTTGTCCGAAAAGTAGTTGGGGAAATCTCAAAAGGACAGGCGCGTTGATGTTGCGTTTTTTCAAATCATTTATAATTTCAAAAACATCAGCCGATTCCGTATCGTTTTCCGATGCACGAACAATCAAATGTCCTTGTTTATTCACTCCGAAATATCCCGCGCCCCAATTTTCTATGCCGTAGGTTTCGATTGTTTGATCGATGACGTTGCTCAAATTTTGTGTTTCTCCAAAAAAATAAAATTGCTGCTTTCACCATAAACGCGAAAGAGCAAATTGAAAAATCTACCTTAACTAAAATGTAGCAAAAAACAAAATTCCTAACAACCACTATTTTTATTGGTTTTGAAAAATTTGGTCAGTTGATCCGTAGTTTTTTTACAATCCGTGCCAAAATTAAAAATCCGAGCCTTGAAAAACAAAATAGCTTTCAAATTTTTTTACATAATATTCAGTTTGGCACGGTCTTTGCAAAAAAATTGTTCGGTTTGAATGAAATTCTGGCAGAAACCATTGAAAACCAAGCTATTTAATAAGGTCATCTCACAATTTCAGTTGAAACTAGACAAGAAATGTCAAATATTACTGCCATAATTTGTTACCATTCCCGGATAAATAATAGGTTTGTTGAGGTATAAAATAAATGCAATATAAAAATCAGAAAGGTTTTTCTTTAATCGAATTAATTTTAGTGCTTGTGATAATTTCAATTCTGGCAACTATAACTTTCCCTTTTCTTTTAAAAGCTCGAACTACTGCTGAAAACAAAAATGCCTTAGCGACTTTGCGAACAGCTTCTTCGGCGCAGGTTAACTTCTTTAGTCAGAATGGCAGGTTTGCCCGCCTTTCTGAATTAAACACTTCACAAAATGGAGTTTTCGGCACTGTTACAGGAACCGATTTGGTGCGGGGCAAATTTACTTTTCAGATGGCTCCGATTACACCGACCGATTCACAATTGCGCGACGGATACTCAATTGTAGCGACCAAAGCTGTTGCCGGAACCGATTTGCCCTGCATTATATCAGTGGATCAAAACGGTTTTATTCTCGAAATTACGAGTTGTTAATTTGTTTAAAGCCCAATTTATAATGAGCAAAATAATATTCTGCCCGCACGTGCCTGTGCAATGCAGTTTGCGATGCGAAATTTCGTGCTTACTTCGGCACGGGTTTCCGGTTTGATAGCAAAAAATATTAATTTTGTTCAAAACTTTCATATTTTTTTAGATAAATAGATGACAAACTCAGTTTATATTTGTTAAACTTACATTAGCTCGACTTTCTCGCCAAAACTCAACAGTTGAGCAATTCAATAAAACGCTTTCATTTCTGTCCCAATCATTCCAAATCAATTTTTCTAAATTCGGTGAATAAACCAATGAATATTTTTGAAGACCTAGTTGAAGAGTTAAAAGAAGAAAATCTGCTCGAAGAAACGGTAATCGAGATTAATCTAGAGAGAGAAAAAGCAGCAAATAAAACTATTTCGGAGAAGTTTGCTGTTGCAAACGAACAGCCAACCGCAATTGCGGAGGAAGATTTGAATGCTGTTTTAAGCGAATTTAAAGATATTCTCGACGACGATTCCAAACCTTTGCCCGCGGAAAAATTAGGGGAAAATACCGACGTTCCGGCGGAAAACTTACCTGTTGAAACCGATTCACAATTTCCATTGAAATCAGAAGCGGAATTTCCGCCCAACGCACCGATTGCCCCAGTGCCGGATTTGCAAGCAAATTTTTACACGAGCCGTGCCACAGACGAAGTTTCAGGTTTGCAATTAGTCGAACACGTTTTTTCGGGTGTGGAACGCGAGCAGATGAAAACCGTTCCGAAGCCTTACGATGATTTAGAATGTAAAAAGGCATTGCACGCTTTTTTGCAGGTTTCCGCCGACATAAATTCGACCGAACACGCCCAAGCCGAATTTCGTCTGATGCAGGAAACCGAAAGTTGGTATTCCGCGCTTTCGCGCCGCGACCGAAATATTTCCGTAACGCATTTGCGCCGCTATTGCGAAACGACGCGTCCGGTTTTAAGTTCAACGGCTTTGATTTCGTTGGCTAGATTTTATCGAAATGCGCCTTTTACCGAACAAGTTCGCAGTAAATTCGATTTAACCGTTACGCGATTGATGACGCGCGAATTGAAAAACGATAAGCGCGATATGCCTTTTAACCGCGAGGAACTGATTGGTCATCTAAAAAAACTCTATTCCCAATGGGCAAGCATTCCGCTTTACACGGCAAATGATGACGATTCGGAAATTTTACTGATTGCCCTGAAATTTGAAGAATTTATGAACGAAGCGGAATCAGCGGAAAGTTTCGATAGTTTGATAAATAATGATTTTTTTAATCGTCTGCGGGCGTTTAAGGAAAGCACCAACGAAAACTTTTTTGCCCCACTTGTTACGGCGGCGACTATTGAATGCAATGTCCGTGTCGGCAATCGTTATGTTGATTTAATCCGTTCCGAAAAGGAAAAATTCGACAAAAATGTGCTTGAGGATAAATACGGTTTTCTTCACGACCAAGCAATTTCCGAATCTTCAAGCAAAACTCTTCAACTGGTTCAAATACTTGGAGATAAAGTTGAAGTTGAAGAAACTAAAACAATTGAAACCATTATTGCCGATACTCCGAAACCGGTGAAAAAAGAAATTGCGAAGCCGCCGAAAACTGCAAAAACCTCAAAAGCCACTGCAAGCACTGGAAAATTGCAAGTAAATAAATGGCTTTTAGCGGCTACCATTTTGATAGTTGTGGTCAATATTTGTTTGTATATTTGGATGAGTTCAGGCGATACAAATGAAATTAACCAAAAACCCGTTATTAAAGTGAATCTCGAAAATTCACCTTTTCACGAATTTATTAAAGAAGCTCGCATCGGAAATAATACTTTCTTCGGAGTTGTTGGACCTAATTGGGCAAGTCTTTCGCAAGATAAACAAGAAGAAATTTTGAAGAAAGTTTACGGCGTTGGTGGGGAAAAAGGTTTCAATAAAGCACAACTTCTCAATAGCGATGGAAAAACCGTTGCGTTTATTGATTCAAAAGGAAGTCAGATTTATTAAAATGTGTATAATTCCAACTTTACACTTTTTGTTTTGAACAAAAAACTTACAAAATTGTAGGAAAAAACAGAAATTAAAACATTTTGAGGTTCTACACTCCTGTTGTAGAATCTCTTTTTGTTTTAGAAAAACTCTAAAACTAAAAACAAGTATAAATCATTATTTAATAACATATTAGGAGAATAAATGAACGCAAAAAACGTATTACATTATGCCGCCGATCAAGGTGCGCGTTTCGTCTCGGTGCGATTTACGGACTTAATCGGTTCGTGGCATCACTTAACATTTCCAATCGAACATTTAACTGAGGACAGTTTTGAAGACGGTTTCGGTTTCGATGCTTCTTCGCTTCGCGGTTGGGCGGCAATTAACGAATCGGATATGCTGCTCGTGCCTGATGCCACGCGCTTTTGGATTGATCCGTTTGCCGGAGAAACGACAATGTGTTTAATCGCAAACGTCGTTGACCCGATTACAAAAGAAGGTTACGGATTCGATCCGCGTTCGGTTGCGGTTCGTGCCGAAAGTTACCTGAAATTTACCGGATTGGCAGACACGGCGAACATCGGAACAGAAGCTGAATTTTTTGTCTTTGACGGAGTTTCTTTCCAAAACGATCAACTGAACAGCGGATTTCAAATTGAAGCTGAAGAAGGTCATTGGGCAAGCGGCAGACCTGGGAACGAGATGTCGCCAAACTTTGGTTATCACATTCGCCCGAAGGAAGGTTATGTTCCGGTTGCGCCGCTTGATTCGCAAATTGATTTACGAAACGCGATTTCGTTGATTTTGGGCGAAGTCGGCATCAATGTTGAGTGTCATCATCACGAAGTTGCGCCGATGCAAGCGGAAATTGACTTTAAGTTTT
>CALMEH010000235.1 GCA_937863115.1 uncultured Acidobacteriota bacterium | reverse complement strand
TCTGAAACTTGACGGCGGTTTATACATCGTGGATTTTTGGGATGGCGCGAGTCTTCCGGCTTGGTTTAATCGGCTTTTGCGTTGGTGGCTGGCACTATTTAAGGTTTATGCTCGCCCGGAGTTTATGGAGTTTTTGAAGGATTTACGATCTGAAAATGCAGGTGAACTAACGGTTACGCCAGTCGGCAGACGTTACGCATTTATCGCCCATTTTCAAAAGAACAAAGGTATTAGCCAATGAACGCAATTATCAAATGGGCATTACAAAATCGGCTGATTGTCGTGGCAATTTCGGCACTGCTTTTGGTGTGGGGCGGATACATTGCTTTAAAGTTGCCGGTTGACGTTTTTCCAGACCTCAACAAACCGACGATTACGATTTTGACCGAAGCGAACGGACTCGCGCCGGAAGAAGTCGAAACGCAGGTTTCGTATCCGATTGAAACGGTGATGAACGGCGTTCCGGGCGTTTCGCGGGTGCGTTCGGTCAGCGGCATCGGGCTTTCGATTGTGTATGTCGAATTCGATTGGGGAACGGATATTTACCGAAATCGCCAGCTTGTTTCGGAAAAAATCACTGAAGCCCGCGAACAGCTTCCCGAAGGCGTTTCGCCTTTTCTCGCGCCGATATCTTCGATTATGGGCGAGATTATGCTCATCGCGGTTTCATCAAAAGACGGCAAAACAGATGCTTTGGAACTCAGAACTTTAGCGGATTGGACGATTCGCCCGCGTCTTTTGACGATCACCGGCGTTTCGCAGGTGATCCCAATTGGCGGCGGTGTCAAGCAGTATCAAGCACTCGTTTCGCCCGAAAAATTAAAGCAGTTCGGCGTAACAATCGAAGAAGTTTCCGACGCGCTCGAAAAATCGAACGCCAATTCGACAGGCGGTTTTGTTGATGCTCAATCGCAAGAATATCTGGTCAGAAATTTAGGCAGATTTTATTCGATTGACGAACTCAAACAAACCGTCGTCGCTTATCGCAACAACACCGCAATCAAACTCGGCGATGTCGCTGACGTGCAGTTCGGCGCACGCATCAAGCGCGGCGATGCCGGAACGAACGGCAAACCTGCCGTGATAATTTCCGTCCAGAAACAACCCGGGGCGTCAACTCTCGAACTGACTGAAAAAGTTGATGAAGCCGTCAAAGAACTGCAAAAAACTCTGCCTGCTGATGTGGA
>CALMEH010000234.1 GCA_937863115.1 uncultured Acidobacteriota bacterium | reverse complement strand
GGGAACCCGGGGAGGTGGAAGGTCTCATAACACACGGTGAAATCGGCGGCGCGGAAAATTTCTCAAAACACGGAAGACGTCGAAGACCTTGCGAGTTCGATTTGGGCGGAGCTTTACGGCTTGAAACACGACAAAGACGGAAAATTAAAAACGAAATTGTCGTATTATTCGGGGCGCGGAAGTCTTGGCGGTTGGCTTCGTGCGGTAGTTTCACAGCTTGCGATTGACGGATTTCGGAAACAATCGAAGTATGTGCAAATCGAAGAAAGCAGAGAGTTTGAGAATTTGGCAAACGAATCTTCCGAACGAAACGACGGCTTAAAGACGCAAGCGCACACGGACACGCCCGAAGAAATTTTCAGCGAAAAACAGACAACACGCGACGTTTCCGAAGCATTTTCGCAAGCCGTGAACGAACTCGAAGCAGAAGATAAATTGCTTTTGAAACTTTATTATTTCGACGATTTGAAATTAAAAGACATCGGGCAAACTTTAGGTTTTCACGAAGCGACGGCAAGCCGAAAATTGGTGCGTGTGCAGACGGAAATTCGCAAATCGGTCGAAAAAATCTTAAAAAATAAACACGGCTGGAACGAAAAAGAAGTCAAACAAAATCTTTCAGAAACGGCATCAAAGCTCGGTATCAGCTTTGAAAAAATGTTCACGTTACTGATAATTTTCGCGCTCGTGCAAGAAATTTTCGGCTAAGACGTTCTGATAGTGAACATTTTGCGAAATGTTCGATGATAAAGGATAAATGATTGAAGGATTCGACAATGAAATAGATGCAATCTTGCGGAAAGCGCGAGTCGGCGAAAGTGTGATTTTAAATAATTCGCATTTGGACGCGGACGAAATTGCCGCGTTTGCCGAAAATGCTTTGCCGGAAAAAGCAAAACCGCTTTATACCAAACACTTAGCGGATTGCGACCGTTGCCGTCGGGTTCTTTCAAATATCATTTCATTAAATTTGGAAGCCAAAAATGTTCCGGCTTTTGTTGCGGCAAAAGAAATCCAAACCGCGCCTGTTTTGCCTTGGTATCGGCGACTTTTCGCGTTTCCGAATTTGGCTTATTCGCTCGGCGCATTGGTTTTGGTTTTCGGTGGTTTGATTGGTTTTATCGCCTTGCAAAGCACGAAAATTGCCGATGTTTCGCAAATGAGCGAAAAGCCTTTTGAACCGAAAAGTGCGCCTGTGGCAAACACCGCAAACAATGCGACGACGACATCAAACACTGCGATGGCAACAAATTCGACAATCGCAAATGTGCCGACGAATTCAAATGCGGCTTCGGTTTCTCCGTCAAATTCCGCAACAAATTCGACGGCAAACACAACCGTTTCAGACTCGCCCGTCGGCAAACCGCAAGTTTCTCCAAGGGAACGAGCGCAAGCCACGCCCGCAAAAACTGAAGAATATTCTTGCCAAGATTGTGGCTCCGGCAATGAAAACGAAACAGTTAATCAACCAACTACCGAAAACGAAGATAAAGAGGTGGTAACGAGAGATCTTAAAAATCCGGTAAGAAAAGTGGATCCCGACAAAGATAAAAAAACGGATAATAATGCGGATTCGGCAGTCGGTAAAACACAAAAACCTATATTATCGAGTCCAAATTCGAGCGCGACAACAACCGAAACAATAAAGGTCAGCGGCAAAACTTTCAATCGCCGCAACAATGTCTGGATTGATTCGCAATATAAAGGACAATCCACGACAAACATCACACGCGGCACGGAAGATTACAAAAAACTCGATTCCGATCTGCGCCAAACCGTCGAAAGATTAGGCGGCACGGTTGTCATCGTTTGGAAAACCAGGGCGTATAGAATTCAATAAGATTTTATGAAAATTTTCGGTTCAATTTTGATGATATTTTTCGCATATAATTTGGCGTTGGCGTGCAGTTGCAAAAGTTCGACTGAAGAGGACAAAATTAATGCCGTAAAAAATGCTTCGATTATTTTTTCCGGCAAAGTTATTTCAATTGTTCCGACTAAAAATTATCAAAACAGAGTCAAATTTCACATCTTAAAAAGTTGGAAAGGCTTGGAAACAAATGAAATTGTTGTTACAACAGCGTCTGAAAGTTCGGCTTGCGGAGTTAATTTCACAGTCGGTGAAACGAGGATGATTTATAGCTTCAGCAATCCGCCCTCGACAAGCAGTTGCTCGATGATGTTGGTTGACGGAAAATTAGTGCGTGAAATATTGGGCGAAGGCAAAAGTTTTGAAGATTTGCCCGCGCCGCAAACCGAAACGAAAGAAACGGAAGGCTTTTTCGCGTGGCTTTGGCGGAATATTACTTCGATTTTCTCGTAGAAACTTTTTACAATTAACTCGCATCACACGAAACGGTAAATTATTTAATGCCGTTTCGTGTTTTTTTGTGGATAATAAAATTATGAAAGTTTCAGCATTGCTTTTGTGTTTTTTGTTTCTTTTCGCGGCGATTTCAAACGCGCAGTCTGTTTGGAATGCGAATCTTGACGGGAAGTTGGCGTTTTATCAAACGACTGATTTCGGGATAGTTTTGGCGGGAACGAACAATTCGCTTTATGCGCTCGACGGGAAAACGGGCGAGAAATTATGGCGCAAGAATCACAGAGGCTTGGACGAAACTTCGATCACACCGATTCCTTCGACGGATTTGATTTTGGTTTCTTTGGACGAAGGCGACAAATCGCGTGTCGAGGCGGTCGATCTTCTTTCGGGCGAAACTTTGTGGCGTTCGGACAAATTGAAAGGCGATGTAATGCAACTTGCGGTTGAGCCGGAGCAAGATTTGTTGGTTGCGGTTTTGGTCAAAAAAGCAAAAGGAAAAATCGGCGCGGAACTCAAACGCTCGCCCGTGATTCACACTTTGCGGCTTTCCGACGGCAACGAGATTTGGAAAAAAGAACTCGATTCCGATGTTGAAATGATGCCTTCGCGGTTTGGCGAAAATTTGGGTGAAATTCCCTTTACGCTTGATAATTATCGTCCGCCTTTGATTTTGGATGGCAGAATTTATGTGTTTTATGAAGGCGTAACTTCTTACGATGCGCGAAACGGCAAAGAATCGGAACGCGAAAAATTCAAAGTCAACGAAAGCGGTTTGGCTTTGACCGAAGCTGATGTCGTTTTTGACGAAAAATTTATTTACACTTCGGGGCGTGGAAAAGTTCGCGCCGTCAATCGTCAAACAAATAAGGTCGAATGGGAAGCAAAAGATTTGGGAATTGCGGCAGAAATGGCAGTTGTCGGAAATGTGATGTATGTTCGCACCGGCGGACAATTTACGCGCATTAAAGACGGCGAAACCGAAG
Source organism: uncultured Acidobacteriota bacterium (assembly GCA_937863115.1). GTDB lineage: Bacteria > Acidobacteriota > Blastocatellia > Pyrinomonadales > Pyrinomonadaceae > CALMEH01. The sequence goes on along the minus strand of CALMEH010000234.1, from coordinate 1,180 downwards.
AAAAAGGCAGTTTCGGCGTGTCAGCGATTGATACGAAAAACGGCAAAACTCTCTGGCGTTACAAAGGCGCGGACAAAGGAATTACGAATTTTGTTTTCGCGGACACGAACACGATTTTGATTGCCGACAAAGACGACTTAATCAAAATTGACGCACGAAACGGCAAGAAAATCGGCGAATTTGAACACGATGTAGAAAAAGCGCAGTTTGTTTTAATCAACGAAAGTGGAAATGCGGTTGTCGGCGGACGCGACGAAATTGCGGCATTTCAAGTTTCAAGTTCCAAGTTCCAAGTTCCAAGTCAAACACAGTTTCAATCTACAAATTTCAATGTTCAGAACGCTAAACAACTTGGAACTTGGAACTTGAAACCTGAAGCTAACGCGCTCTGGCGCGTCAAGCATAAAGCTCCGAGTCGCGGCGTTTTTCGTGTGATTGCGGGAATTGCACTGCGGGCGGCGGCGATTTATTTTCGTTACGGCGGATTGGCGACTTCCGCGTTGAATATCTTTCGCGGTGCGTCAATTGCGCGTTCGATTTTGAATCTGCGTTGGTCGGGTTTGAAATCGCGTTTCGGTTCGTTTGATTTAACGACGCTGGCTTCAAATTCGGTGAAAAATTACATTACAAATCGCATCAGCGTTTTCGGAATCGCTTCGCGCACGCCGAATTTGCTCAATAGAATCAGCGGTTTGCAAATCATCACGCCATCGCAAATTCGCAGTAAAATTATCAGCGGTGTGGCGCAAAAAGTTACGCCTTCGCGTGAAAATTTGCAGGAAAGTTTTATTGACCGAATTGACCCGATTCGACAAGTTGAAAAACTTTCGGATTATCTTTTACGCCGCAAACAATTTGCCGATTTGCGCGGAAACTATATGTATTTTTACACCGATTTGCCCAAACCTTTCGACAAAAAAGGATTGATCGGCGTAAATATTCACACCGGAAAAGATGCGCGTTTCGTTTTAATATCCGAACCGGACGCACGTTTTACGACTGACGAAACCAGCGGTTTGCTTTATTCGGCAGACGGAAATCGTTTACAGGCTTTCGATGTTTTGGATAGGTAATTCAAGTAAAAAGGCAAAAGGTAAAAGGTAAAATTTGAAAATTGTTCAGAAGTATTACCTTTTACCTTTTGCCTTTTGCCTTTTTAAAGTTCCGGCGTGAAATCCAA
>CALMEH010000233.1 GCA_937863115.1 uncultured Acidobacteriota bacterium | reverse complement strand
TCAGGCATCAGCGGAACTTGCGGATACCGATTGCGAACCATTCTGTAAGTCGGCGGAATCATCTGCACCATTCCGCCCGCGCCTGCGCTCGAAACTGCGTAACGATAAGTTTGCCCTTCATTCAAGGCATAAAGCGCGTAAACTTCATTAAAAAGTTGGAGATGATTTTCCTTCCAAAATCGAGCCGGATCAATATGTTCGACAATCGCCAAACGCTCGGCAATATCGGTTACGAGCGGCGAAATATAAACGCCTCGTTGCCGTAAATTTTCACGCGCCGTGTCTAGCTGATTTTTCATATAAAACTTGCCGGTTGAAACGACTTCGGGCGTAACGATTCCCGGATGAACCGAAATGTAATAAGCTGTTTCGATAAATCTGCCGTCGCGCACAACCGGATATTGCACAAGTAGCGGCAAATATAATTTATTGTTTTGGCTTGTAATCGTTACGGGCGTGTTCACGCCGTTGGCTCGAATGATATAAAGATTGACCGTTTTGCCGAACGAAGTCGAAATCGAATAAGTTGCGCCGCGTTTCAAAAAAGCGTCTTTTGTCAGCACGAGATAATCAATTTGTTTCGCGTCGTAATCATAAAACGCAAGCCGCACAACGTCCGTAATCAAAAATGAATCGGTCATTGCCGTCGGAATCGGACGCGCTGACATTTCGCGTTTGGCTTCGGCGATTTTGCCTTTTATTTCGTTGAATTTGAACGAAGTTGTCGGCAAAGTCGGCGTAAGAATCTGAATTTGCGGAGTCGGAGTCGGCGCGGCGGTCGGTCGCGGCATCGGTGTCGAAAACGGCGTTGGTGTTGTTTTCGGTAAATTATCGGTAATGACGACAACTTTTGAAGGCGTTGTCGCCGGTTGCGGAGTCGGCAACGGTGTCGGATTCGTAACGACGACACGCTGGCGCGTCGGTGTCGGCGTAGGCAAATTTGATTGGGGGAAAATTGAAATCGTTGAAATTAAAGAGATGGCAAATCCGATAAAAAATTTCTGTTTCATATAACTTCTAAAAACTCCTTTGCAGATGACTTTTCGGAAAATGTTTTTTGCGGATGTTCTGACGTGCGACGTGAACCTTCGCACTTCTAAAGATTCGCTTATTTACCGAAAGGTTGTCAAATGTATTATAAAAAACTTATGGTTTCCACAATAAAAACTTATAATCGTTTGAAATTTCCTGTTTAAAAAAGTAAATTAAATTTTTCACAAATATTATGAAAGAACTTTTCGGGACAGATGGAATGCGCGGCAAGGCGGGAGAATTTCCGCTTGATGAACAGACAATTTTTACCCTCGGCAGATCTTTGGCAACACAATTTGCCGAAAAACTCGGTCGTCCGGCACGATTTATCACCGGCAGAGACACACGCGAATCCGGCGATTGGATCGAACTCGCTTTTCACGCCGGCGCGAAATCTGAGGAAGCACATTGCGAATCGGCGGAGATTATCACCACGCCGGGCGTTGCTTTTTTGACCAAACAATTCGATTTCGATGCGGGAATTGTTATTAGTGCATCACATAACCCGTTTGAAGACAACGGCATAAAAATTTTTCTGCCGACAGGAAAAAAAATTGACAGCGAAACGGAACGGCGCATTGAAAAAGATATTTACGACGAAGGTTGGGCAATCGTCAACAATCAATGGTCGGTGGATTATTCGCGGGCGGAAGAATTTCAATCGGCTTATTTAGATTATTTGGCGGAAGAATTTAAAGATTTATCGCTCGAAAATTTCAAGATTGTTATTGATTGCGCCAATGGCGCGTCGGCGCATCTTGCGGCGCGACTTTTTGAACGATTCGGCGCAGAAGTTTTCGCGCTTAATTGTGAACCCGACGGGCAAAATATCAACGAAAATTGCGGTTCGACACATCTCGAAAAATTGTTTCGGACAAACAAACTTGTAGATTCACGCTTAAGAAAAAGAATATTTGAAGAAAAAGCTGATTTCGGTGTCGCGTTTGACGGCGATGCCGACCGCGCTTTGTTTGTTGACGAAAAAGGAAATTTCGTTGACGGCGACGCGACGCTTTGGATTATGGCACAATTTTTGGAAGCTCACGGACTTCTCGAAAATAAAAAAATTATCGCTACGGTAATGAGCAATCTCGGTCTTGAAACTGCGCTAAAATCTAAAAACATTGAACTTGTTCGTGCCTCGGTCGGCGATAAATATGTTTTGGAAGAACTTCTGAAAACCGGTTCCGCGGTCGGCGGCGAACAATCAGGACACATTATTTTCCCGAAAAAATCGCTCGTCGGCGACGGAATGATGACGACGCTTTATCTGCTCGAAACGCTTTTTGAGAACAAAAAATCCTTGTTGGAAATGACCGCCGGATTCACACGCCTTCCGCAAACTCTTGTCGGCGTAAAAGTGCGCGAAAAACGCCCGTTTGAAGAATTCCCGCAAATCGTTAAAGCCAAAGCCGAAATCGAAAACCAACTCGGCGACAAAGGCAGATTACTTTTACGATATTCCGGCACAGAAAACCTCGCCCGCGTAATGATCGAAGGCGAAAACCAAACAATAATCGAATCGCAAGCCAACGGTTTGGCTGATGTTATTAGGGCGAGTTTGGGATAGATTTAACATAATTATACAAAAATAAATTAAATTGGTGGATTTTCGTTTTGTGTTATTTTGTTTTGTTTTGTGGCTTAGTTTTTATTTTAAAAGCAAAACAACACAAAACATCACGAAACGAAAATCCACAAACCCAAAATTATTTCAGTATTATTTCGATTCTGCTTCTACTTTTATTTGTAGTGCCTGAAAAAGTTTTTGATGGGCTTCTTTGGAATTATTGAGTTTTATCGCTTCTTCATAATATTCCACCGCTTTATCGTATTCTTTTTGTGCGAGAAACGAATCTCCACGAGCAATTAATCGCAATACTTTTTGATTTATCCGCATTTCATCGTGAAAGTTTGAACTCAATTCTACGGGTTCATATTTCGATATTTGTTCAATCAACTCATCGGCTTTATCAAGCATTCCTTTTTTTTGACAAAGTTCGATATAGTTGTTCAAAATCACCTTTATATCTATAAAGGTGAGTGTTTGCTTTATCTTCAATTGGTCAATTGATTGAGGTTTAATTTTTTGAGTAATCAAATCGTTTAGAAGTAATGCCCGTTTATCCAAAATAACTAAAATTCGTTCGTAATAATTTGGCAGATTTTCATCATCTTTCAATTCATTTTGCAGAATTTTATGAATATCGCCAAGCGCAAATAAATTGATTGTTATATCCGTAAGTTCAAGACTTTTGATGCCGTCTTCGACCGCGCCGCGAAAATCTTTCAATTCTTTTTTGATAAAAAATCGTGAATAAAAATCGGATGGATTTGAAGCATCAAGGCTAATGATTTTATCGGCAATTTCCAGACTTTCTTCATACTCGCCGATTGATTTTAATTGCTGACGGCTTCCACGCAAGATTTCAAAATCATTCGGATTAATCGAAATTGCCTTTTTTACATCTTCCGTAACGGCTGATTTATTTCCTGCGTGGTAATAAATATATGCACGTTTGAGAAACAGCTTGGCATTTTTCGGGTCGGTTTCAATCGCTTTATTAACAATGGAAATCGTCGTGTCAATATCTGTTTGAAAGGCTTGGTTATTTTTTGATTTTTTATAAAAATCGGCTCGAATCAGATACAAGCCGACCTCATTCGGTTCGATGGCAATTGCCTTCGATATTTCATCAATCGCTTCGTTATATTTGCGCTCATTTGCAAGGCGTTTCGCGTTGTATAAATAAAGCTGAACTTGTGTTTGAGCAAATAAGGGAATATTGAAAAGCAGAAAAATAAACAGAATAAGTGTTAGATATTTCATTGATAAAGTCTCCGTTTCAACTCAAACATAAATCCAAAATGCCGAAATGTAAAGAAGATTTTGTTGACTTAATTTTTCAAAAAGTAACGTAACTACAAAAACGCTCAGAATGCGGTTTTGACATAGGTTTTTGGTTTGACCGGTTTTTAGTGGTATTTTTCCCGAAAAAAAACAGACTTATCTTATTACAATCAAATTATAATCGAAAAACTGCTATCGTAAAATTATAAAATTCGGAGAAAAGTTATGGATGAAAGAGAAGTTTTAGAAGTTCAAAAAGAAATATTGACGCGGAGATCGTGGTTGCAGAAAGGTTTCAAAACCGCTGCCGCGCTTGGACTTGGTGCGATTGCGTTTAATGCTTTCGGCGATTTTCAGCCGTCAGTAGTTAATGCGATGGAAAAAATGACCACGGGCGAATTGGATTTTTCGTCAACGGACATTTGCACTTTGACTTGCACGACAACGCTCGGACCTTGTTTTGCAAACGTCAATTTGACGCGGCGCGATATTACTAGCGGAATTACCGGAATGCCTGTGAAATTTGCATTTCGCATCGTTAATGCCGACACTTGTTTGCCGATTCAGGGCGCGAGTTTGGAAATTTGGCACACGAATAAAGACGGAAATTATTCGGCTTTGAGTGGCGTTTGTTCTGCCGATGGCACAACTCTGAGTCAAAATTTTTCACGCGGAATTCAAACAAGCGACGCAAACGGGTGGCTTTATTTCGATTCGGTTTTTCCGGGTTGGTATTCGGGGCGCGTTACGCATATGCACATCACGGTTCGTATTGGCACAACGAATATTGTTACATCGCAAATGTTTTTTGCTGACCGCGTTGCTGAAACCGTATATCGAAATCATCCGCTTTATACGAATCGTCCGAACCGCGATACGACAAATACTTCGGACAATGTTATCGGTGGAAATATCAGCCGCGCTTTGCCGTATATTATGACGACAAAACTTGTCCAAAACAGATATTTGCACGCAACGAAAACCATTGCCATTCGCACTACGCCAACAGCTTGTAATGCGTAATTTAAGGAGAAAAAGAAAATGATAAAAACAAACAAATTATTTATTCGATTGACGATTTTTTCTTTAATGATTTTTGCGCTCGCGGTTTCGGTATTTGCTCAAACAAAATTACGTGATGCGCTTGATTACGATGGCGATGACAAAGCGGATTTTGCAGTTTTCCGCACGATTGACAGCACTTGGTATGTAAATCGGAGCAGCGGCACAGTGAGTTCGCAGCAATTTGGTATTTCAAATTCGGACACGATTGTTCCGGGCGATTACGATGGCGACGGCAAAGGCGATTTAGCAGTTTGGCGTTATACAAATCGTGCTTGGTATGTTCTTAACAGTTCAACCGGCACGGTTACGACCACGATTTTCGGCGCAAACGGCGATGAACCTGTGCAGAGAGATTATGACGGCGACGGAAAAACCGATATTGCCGTTGTTCGTCGCACAATCGGCACTGGCGGTGCAATGATTTGGTGGATTTTGAGGAGCCAAACAAGCAACGCAATCGCTTATCAATTCGGCATCAACACCGATTATGTTGCGCCGGGAGATTATGACGGCGACGGGAAATTTGATTACGCAATTTATCGTGCGGGAGCAAATAATGCTTCGCAATCTTTTTATTACATCGCACGGAGTTCTGACAATAATTTCACGGTTGCGCCCTGGGGCGTTGGCGGTGATTGGGTTGTTCCGGGCGATTATGACGGTGATGCAAAAACCGATTTAGCCATTGCGCGGCGCGGCACAATGACGGAACCTGTAACGTGGTATGTTTTGCGTTCGTCCGATAGTGTGCTGATTGCAAAACCCTTCGGCATTACCGAATACGACATTCCAACGCAAAACGATTATGATGCGGACGGCAAAACCGATATTTCCGTATGGCGCGAAACCGACGGCACATTTTATGTCTTAAAATCTGCGGGAAGCGGAGAAACGACCTTCGCAAGTTGGGGATTAATCTCAGATTTTCCGATTGCTTCCTACGATACACATTAATTTAGTGCAAAGTGCAAAGTTGTAAATTGAAACAACTTTGCACTTTGCACTTTGCACTCTAAAAAGTGAAGTTATAGACAATTACGCCGGAAACTTTGACGGGATTGTTTGAAAGTGTTGTTGGATTGAATGTTGATTTTCGTGCCGCATCTAGAGCAGGTTGACGCAACATTGTATGTCCGCTGACGACAGTTGCCGAGGTTACGCGACCGGTTTCATCAATCAGAACCTGAACTTCGACTTTGCCCATAGCGCGGACTTGTCTTGCAGTTTGCGGATAAACGGGCTGTGCTAAAAACTTCGCGCTTCCATTTACCACACCACGCGAAACCGTTACGGGCGGTTTAGGTTTATCTTCTTTTTTAACTTGCGGTTTTTCGGTTTTCTTTATGATTGGAGCATCATCTTTTTCGTCATTATCAATAATTTTTGAATTATTATTTGAAATTCCGTCGCTGATTGTTTTACCTTCTTGATTGCGATTACTTCTTATTCCGTTTGCGGTGGCAGGTGTGAAATCTTTTAGACCTAATCTGAACGGAGTATCGGGACGCGCTTGAAGTTTTGAAGGCGTAACCGAAACATCGTTTGGCGATTTTGCGGGCGATTCGTCGAGCCGTTGAATGTTTGCAACGCGCGTCGGCAATTCGCTTTTGACGTTTTCGCTCGATTTTTCCTTAATCAGTTTTTGCGGTTCGGGCGCGTTATCTTCAACCATTACGGGCGCGTTCAAACTCGAAAAATCGAGGTCTGAATTGCCCAAGCCTAATTCAAAACCGAACATACTGACGGTGAACGCGAAAATTAATCCGATTGCCGCCAAAGACATTGCCGCACCGAATAAACCTTTAACTCTTTTGACATCTTTTCCATTATTTTTTGATTCAACTAATTTATCTAACATTGTTATTTTTCCTCCTAAAATCCGGTGCCTCTGCGGGTTTTTGGAATAACCGCAAACTTAGACACCGAATTTCAGAATTTGTTCCCGATTTTTTGAGGATTATTTAAACCACAAAATAACACGAAACGACACAAAAATTGTTGATTTCTTTTCGTGTTATTTTGTGGTTAGATTAATTCAGCATAAAATGTAAAATTATGAACGGACAAAACAGAGCAGACATACGTGCCGGAATAAAGGTTGCAATCGTCTTAAAACAAGACCAGCGAACGGGAAAAACAACTGTCGGAATCGTTAAAGATTTGCTGACGAGTTCAAAATTTCATCCGCACGGCATAAAGGTTCGATTAACGGACGGACAAGTCGGGCGTGTGCAGGAAATTTTAGACGATGGGACAAAGTGACGGAGAGACTGAGAGATTTTCTCGCTGTCTCTACGCCTTATCGTCGCACTGTCTTTTTCACAGGTTTTGAGGTTTGCACGTCAACGAGTTGGATTTTGAAAACAACGCGGACTTCGGAAGCACGATTGTCCAAATTAGCGGGAAGAAACGGCGCGTTTTCTTCGTCGGCATTGAAGGCGTTTTTCAGATTTTCAATCGTTTCTTTGTCTTGCGGCGATTCGACAATTTCGGCAATTTGCGCCAAACCGTTATCAAAAACATCAGCTACGACCACGAATTCATTGCCTTTCATTTTGCCGCGCACCAGAGATTTTGTCAGCGCGACAATTGCGCCCGTAGGATTAAGCGAAGGCGATTCGCCGGAAACTGAAAGACGGTTTCGAGCAAAATCTTCTTGTGTAATAATGCTCTCGTCTTTTCTGCTGAAAGTAAATTCCGAAGGATTTGTAAGCAGCACTTTTGAAGATTCGTTGCGGGCGATTTCCGAAGTTTGCGAATTCGGATTTGCGCCCGAAAGCATCGCCCCCAAAAGCAAAAACGTGAACAAGAATGTTGCCGCTGTGCCGACGGCATATGGCATAAAACGCATTTCGAGCCAACGACGAAAATCAGGAGAAAAAATGCGTTTCGGTTCGGGTGTTTCAATCTGCGCCGCAACTGCCAAGCGAACCGAATTCATCAAATTTTGCGGCATTGCCGGACGCGCCATCACGCGCAAATTATTTTTAATATGTTGAAAATCCGCCAATTTTTGCCGACACACAGGACACAAGCCAAGATGCGCGACCAATGCGGCGCGTTCCGTTTCGCTTATTGAATTATCCAAATAAAGCGGCAGATTAAATTGTAAATTTTCGCATTTCATATATTTGTTCGTGGTTAGTTGTTAGTGGTTATTTGCTAAAACCTTTCTTTGCAATTATCTACTAACAACTAACGACTAATCAATCACCGAATAACTCACCGACCCCGGCTGTTTTCCATTGAAAACAAACGGTTTGTTTGAATTTAGCGGGAAGATTTCAAGTTTCTCTTTCAACGAGTTGTTGCTGATCGTTTTCAAAATAAATTGAAATATTCCTTTAATTTTCAAACTTTATCGTTCACTTGACCTCACGTTTGGCACCGATTTTTTGGTTTTTATTTAGTGAAAACCGGGGCGGGGCAATTATTCGATTTAGGATTTAGAATTTAGGATTTAAGGCTATGCTCAATCCTAAACCCTAAATCCTAAATCGCTTATCATTTATCAAATATCACTCAATCTTTTTCGCAGTTCTTCGCGTCCGCGGGCGATTCGGCTTTTGACCGTGCCGATGTTTATTTGCAAAATCGTGGCGATTTCTTCGTAGGAAAAACCTTCGATGTCGCATAAAACGATGGCTTCGCGTGAATGCGCGGGTAAATCGTTTAAGGCGTGGCGAAGTTTTTCTTCGCGTTCTTTGGCGAGAAGATTTTCTTCCGGCGTTTTTGAATTGGAAGGAAAAGTATCGCCGAGTGTCGTTTCGCCTTCGCCGATTGTTGCATCGAGCGAAATCGTCGTTTCGCGTTTTCGGCGTTTCCACCAACGGAAACGATTGCGCGATTCGTTAATCGCAATCCGAAACAGCCACGTTTTCAAATCTGCCTCGCCGCGAAAGTTTTTAATTGCTCGAAGAGCGTTCAAAAAAGTTTCCTGCGTCAAATCTCCGGCTTCTTCCGCATCTTCTGTGATTCGGTAAAGAAGCGCGTAAATATCTGCGGAATAGCGTGTTACGAGCGTGTCAAAGGCTTTCGCTTCGCCAATCTTTAACTTTTCAATAAACTCCGCTTCGGCTGATAAATTTGCAGTAGAAGACACCGCCGCTAATGCGGTTTTTTCTATTCCTTCTTCGTCGAAAGCCACTGCCTTGCTGAAGAACATCTGCTTTTTTCCTCTCCCGAACGACGGAAATTTGAAACTGCTCATCCGCTTTTTACGGCGAACTAAATGATTAGACACCGATTTTCTGAAATTGTTCCCGAAAACTTAAAAAATTTTTTTTATCGGTCAAATCTGCCCGATTTTTTACTTTTTACTTTTTACTTTTTACTTTCCACTTTTACTTTTGCCGCGTTTTACGGTAAATTAACTCTTTTGCAAAATATACCGACAACTCATTATACAACGAACGAAGCAAGAAGTTATTGGTTATAATTTGCAACGATTTTCTTATTTATAAACGAAATGGCTAGAAAGAAAAGAAACATACCCGAACAATTCCGTCCAGTCGAGAAAACCGACGCAGGACCGAAACCGATTTACGCTGATCAATTTCAAGAACGAGTCGGCAAAAAAGTTGAAGATTTAGGCTCGAAATTTGAAGGCAAAAGTAAAAATATCCTTTATGGCATCGCGGCTGTCGCTGTGCTTGCCGTGTTGATTGGAATTTTCTTTGCGTGGAATCGTCGCACAAACGCCCAAGGGCAAACCGCGCTCGGCAAAGCGATTGAAACTTCGTCCGCGCAAGTTACCGATTCGCCGCAACCCGCAGGTTCGACCGCGAAAACCTTCAAAACCGAAAAAGAACGCGCCGAAGCCTCGATTGCCGAATTTCAGGAAGTTGCCAATAAATTCGGCGGCGAAGTCGGCGATAAAGCAAAATATTTTGTCGCGGTCAATAAAATGACGATTGATAAGCCGACAGCAGTTTCGGAACTCGAAGCACTCGCGCAAAAAAGCGGCGAAGTCGGCATTTTATCGAAATTCGCGCTTGCCCAAGCGAAGGCAAACGACGGCGATTTGGAAAAAGCCGCTGCGCTTTACGGAGAACTTTCCGCCCTTGATAATTCGATTCTTTCAAAAGACACAATCAATTTTGAATTAGCGAAAATTTACGAAAAACAAGGCAAAAAAGACGATGCGGTAAATTTGCTTTTCAATTTGGTAAAAACGGCTTCGGAAGCGAAAGATTTGGACGACAAACCCGTTCCGCTTTCTGAAACTGCGAAAAAAGCCAAAATCAAACTTACCGAATTAAATCCCGATAAAGCAAAGGAAATTCCTGAACCCGCACCGCAAATGCCGACTTCGATGCCGTTTGGAATGTAATTTTGTGCGTTATTGAAGTTTATGAAGTTTATGAAGTTTAGGAAGTTAGGTTTTTTCCACCCAAACTTCCTAAACTTTCTAAACTTTCCGAACTAAACTAAAAGGTGAATTATGAAAAATTTAAGATATATTGTTGGATTTTTTTTAGCCGCTTGCGGCTTTTTGTTTTTTGTTTTCAGTTCGGGTAGCGAAAATTTCAAAACCGAAGCACAGGAAACAAAAGATTCATTTGCAAAATTTGCCGTCGGCGATGAAATTACGAAAGAAATTCGCGGGCGCGATACAGAATTTCATCGCGTTAAAATTAATCAATCGGGCGATCGTGCTGAGGTTCGCAAATACGGCAAAATTATTGAAGATTACGGCACATTTGTGGTGATTTCCAAAAACAAAAACGCCGATTTGAAGAACTCAAAACTCGAATCGCAACCGATTGAAACGACAATTCATTTACCGAATGACAAATTTGATCCAATAAAAAACACGCCGCCGAACACGATAAAACCGAATGGCGAAGCATCGGAAAATTTTTCGAGCAAAGATTATTTCATTGTGCAATTTGGCAGTTTGGCGACCGATGATTGGTTAGAAAGTTTGCGCGGCGCGGGCGCGGAAGTTTTGCAATATGTTCCGCACCAGGCGTTTTTTGTTTATGCTGATGGGGCGACAATTCAGAAAATCGCGGCTCATTCACGTGTTCGATGGACTGGGCATTATTTGCCGGAACAAAAACTTTCGCCCGAATTGCGCTCTTTTGTGTCGAATGTCAAAGGCGAAAAGGCAATGTTTGATGTCGCGGTTTTCAATCGCGCAAATTTGACTGAGGTTCGGGCGCGTTTGGAAAATTTAACGAGCGGAAAAGTATTGAACGAACTGCGTCTGCCAAATAATTTCTTTAATGTTTTGCGTGTTGAAATTCCGCTTAATGACGTTGAGAAAATCGCAAATATCGCGGATGTCGTGCGGATTGACCAATACGAAAAACCGCAGGCGGAAGACGAACGTGCGGCACAAATCGTTGCCGGAAATTACACGAGTCCGACGGTTATTTTGCCGCCGGGTTATAACCCTTTGACGCAATTCGGTGTTGACGGCACGAACGTAACCGTGGCGGTGGTTGACGACGGTGTTTCGGTTACTGGTAACGGCGGTTTTTATATCACGACCAATAACACAATTGATGGACCGCTTCGCGGAGCAGTTGCGGGCGCATCAGGCGGACACGGACACATAAACGCCAGCATTATCGCGGGAAATACGCCTTTTGGTGCGCTTGACCCGTTAAATTACAACTACGGCATTGGAGTTGCGCCGAAAGCAAATATAATCAATATTCCTTTTTTGAAATCGGGCAATATTACAACTGATTTGGAAGCCGTTGACGACACGCTCAACACCATCGGACCGAATGGTGTAAAAGGTTCGATTACCAATAATAGTTGGGGAAATGGCACGAACGGCAACAGTTACGATTCTTACGCCGCGCAATATGACGGCTATGTGCAAGACGCTTCCATTGCGGCAACTTTTGACCCGATAACCATAATTTTTTCGGCGGGAAATTCCGGCACGAGTGGTTTGACGCGCCCGAAAGTTTCAAAAAATACGATTTCGGTTGCTAACTCGGAAAACATTCGCACCGAATTCAGTGCAACCGGCGCAGATAATATGGACGATTTGCGAAGCACTTCGAGTCGCGGAATTGCGGCGGACGGACGCATAAAACCGGACATTACCGCGCCGGGTTCGTTTATCACAGGTTCACGCTCAGGAAGTTGCGCTTCGGTTTCAAGCTGTTTCGACGCAAATCACGCTTACAGCACGGGAACATCTCACGCCGCGCCGCAAGTCGCCGGTGCTGCCGCATTGTTCACACAATTTTGGAAAAATAATAACGGCGGTTCAAACCCTTCACCGTCTTTAATAAAAGCGTCGGTCATAAATACCGGACAGGAAATGAATGGTTCGCTAACAAATACGGCGATTCCGAACGGCAACGAAGGTTGGGGACGGATTTTTCTGAAAAATATGTTCACCACGGTTCCCGTGAAACGCATAAATCAAACGCACGAATTTTCAAATCCGGGCGAAACGGTGGTTTATACTGGAACGGTTGCTGATTCGACAAAGCCTTTTCGCGTTTCGCTCGTCTGGACAGATCCGCCCGGAGCGGCTGATCCGGCGTTGGTCAATAATCTTGATTTGACCGTGCAAGTGGGCGCGAATATTTATCGCGGAAATGTTTTTAGCAATGGAAATTCGATCACCGGCGGAAGCAGCAGCACGATTGATAACGTCGAAAACGTCTTTCTTCCGGCGGGAATTGCAGTCGGAACCCAAGTTACCATTACAGTTGGCGCAACCGCATTAAACGGTAACGGGATTTTAGGTAATGCCGATGCGACCGACCAGCATTTTTCGCTTGTGGCTTACAATCTCAGCGAACAAGCGGCAATTTCCCGTCCGCCTTTTGACTACGATGGCGACGGCAAAACTGACATTTCAATTTTCCGTCCGGCGCAAGGCGAATGGTGGTATCTGAGAAGCTCAAACGGTTCAAATTTCGCCGCGCAATTTGGCTCTGCGACTGACAAAATTGTTCCCGCAGATTACACGGGCGACGGCAAAACCGATTTTGCTTTCTTCCGTCCTTCATCGGGACAATGGTTTATTCTGCGAAGCGAAGATTTTTCGTTTTTCGCGTTTCCGCTCGGCGTTGGAACTGACATTCCTGTTCCGGCTGATTATGACGGCGACGGCAAAGCTGATGCGGCGGTTTTTCGTGAATCTTCTTTGACGTGGTTTATCAACAAATCTTCTGGTGGAACTGATATTATCGGTTTCGGTGCGGCAGGCGATAAACCCGTTGTCGGCGATTACGATGGTGATTCTAAAGCCGACATTGCAATTTTCCGTCCGAACAGCGCGGAATGGTGGATTCGCAGAAGTTCTAATGGTAGCGTTTTTGCTTTGCAATTCGGTAATGCGACTGATAAACCCGTGCAAGGCGATTGGACAGGCGACGGCAAAACCGATGTTGCTTTTTGGCGACCTTCAAACGGAAATTGGTTTGTTCTGCGCTCGGAAGATTTCAGTTTCTTCTCGTTCCCGTTCGGAGCAAACGGCGATGTTCCGGTAGCAGGTGATTATGACGGCGACCGCAAATTTGATGCGGGCGTATTCCGTCCGACAAATCAAACATGGTTTGTGAACCGCTCGACGGCGGGAACTTTGATTCAAAACTTCGGCATCTCGGGCGATATTCCGACTCCGAATGTTTTTGTGCCGTAAATTTCTTTAATTTGAAAAATTCTCTTACTTTTAATTATATGTAATGATATAACTAAAAGTAAGGGGATTTTTTTTGAGCACCATCGCATCTGTAAAAACGGCGGAAACATCTGCCGCAGAAACTATTTCAGGCAAAAACGTAAGCATTCGCGTTTCGCCGAACGGTTATTTTTCCGCAATTTTTTTGGCAACCTTCTTTGCCGCATTTCTGATTTATCTCGAATACGATTGGTCAGCCGCGATTGTTTTTGCGGCGGCTTGGATTTTTTTGCCGTATTTTTTGTGGACGGATAAAATCGTTTTTGACGGCAAACGTCTGACACGAACGGGTGTTTTGCCGCGTCTTTGGGCAACTGCAAATAATTCGCGGATTCGTCTGCGTGTTTCGGAAATTGAACAAGTCGAAACACAAGCACTTCGCGCACTCAAACGCGGCGGAAATGTTTTTTACCGTTATCGAACATCGGTGCAGGGCAAAGGTTTGCATTTTGCGTTTGCATCGGGCGGCGAAGAATACCGCGAAATTATTAATCGGCTTTTTAATGCTTTACCTGAAAATGTTATGGATAATCGTTCGCTCGAATTGCGCGATTATTTGGCAGAACCGAAGGAAACTTTAACAAAAGCACGTTTTGCAAAAATTCCTTCAGACGATGTTTTGGAAGATTCTCTGAAAATCATCGAAAA
>CALMEH010000232.1 GCA_937863115.1 uncultured Acidobacteriota bacterium | reverse complement strand
CCTTGCAGACGCTCGACTTTTTCAAAGCCGTAATTTATTCGCTTCAGATAATTGCGATAATCAGCTTCTTCCTGTTCGGTCGGTTTTTCACGTTTTTCTCGCACCGGAATTTTTTCAAACGAATATCGAACGCGCAAATGTTTGTCTTTGCTCACCGATTGCAAATCTTCCGTCAATTTTACGGCAAACTGTTTCGCGCTCGTAATGTTGTCGTATTCCTTGTTTTTTATGCGATTGCGAACATCTTCCTCCATTTTTTTCGCAACGTCTGCAAAAACGTAAGAATCATTCAAATTTTGCAAGATCGTATCGATAACTTCTGTGCGTGTTTTCGCATCAATCGTCATATCATTTTGCTCGTTTTGCGCCACAATGACGACATTTCCGATCGTAATGATAATGCCTAATGCAATGATTGAAATAAAAAGGGACGTATATTTTTTCATATAATTACTCCTAAAAATTAAAATTATTTACTGCGGGAAATTAAACCTTTTAACAGCAAATTCGCGATCTGCCGCGTTTTTTCCTCGATTTCGCCGCGTTCGCCGAGTTCTTGCGCTGTCAAACTATACGGAAGCAACGAATTTGTCGCCAAAAGAAATGTTTCCGCCGATTTCAGCGCGTTCTCGGTTTCAAAAATTTCTGCGGTTTCGATGACTGAAGCGAAAATTTCTGCTTCTTCGGCAAAATAATTTTCGCGTCTTGCCAAAAGACTCGGACGAATCGCCGCGAGCAAATCGTTCAGACTTTGCGTGTAATGCTGAACGCTGTCAAAACGAAACAAGACGCGCGTTACAAGCATTTTTCGCAAACGCTCTTCGGCAGAAATTTCGAGCGCGGCGATTTTTTTCAATTCATCTTTCAAACGGTCGATAATTCGGTCAATGTGCGAGAGAACAATTTCTTCCTTGCTTGCAAAATGTAAATAAACGCTTCCTTTGCCGATGCCGACCGTCGCCGCAAGATCGTCAATCGTCATTTTTTTATAACCGTTTTGTGATAAAAGCTCGTCCGTCGCATCCAAAATCGTTTCTCTGACTTCGCGTGTCGAAACTGCATTCCTCATATAACATCGAGTTTTGACCAAATTGTGATTTTAGTCAAATATAAAAACGATGATTTTACGAATTAGTTTCAGTTTTCGACATTTTTACTTTTTACTTTTTACCTTTTACTTGAAATTTTTTGTCACAAACCTTAGCGCATCGGTGTTTTCATTGTGTAATTCATACGAAATTTCAAAAAAATCAGGAGCTTTTATGTCAAAAAACATTCAAAATTTATTCAAATTCGCGTTCGCTTTTATCGTTATCGTCATTGGAAATTACGTTATTGTCGCGCAGAGCGTTGTAACCGGCGATTGGAAGGCGGAATATAAAGTGGAAAAAGCGGAGAAAATTCAGTTGAATTTCTCGCGCAAATCGGAAAACGGGCGCAATCAGATGGGGCAAAGCTACGAGTTGAATGATTTGCAAGGTTTGTCTCTAAGTCAAATCAATTCATCAAACGAAAGCGTCAGATTCAACCTCGTGCGCGAAGCCGGAAACATCGAATGCGAAGGCAAATTTACAAACGGACGCGGCACCGGAACTTTTCGTTTTACGCCGAATCCGCAATTTATCAAAGAGATGAAATTGCGCGGTTTCGATTTTGAAAAACCGCGCAAATCCGACGATAAAGACATCGAAAATCGTCTTTTCGCCGCCGCAACTTTGAACGTAACGACCGCGTTGGCAGACGATTTACTTTCGTCGGACTTCGGAAAATTAGTCGTTGACGCCCTTTTCAAAGCCGCGATTTTCAAAATTGACGGCAAATTTGCCCGCGAAATGAAGGAAAGCGGTTTTCAAAATCTGACGTTTGATGATTTGGTCAAAGCGCGTATTTTCAAAATTGATGCCGAATTCGTGCGCCACGTCGCGCAGATGGGTTTTCAAAACGAACCTTTTGAAATGCTCGTAAAAATGCGTATTTTCAAAATCACGCCCGAATTTATCACCGAAATTCGCAACGAAGGTTTTAACGATCTCGACATCGAAGATTTGGTAAAAATGCGTATTTTCAACATCAACGCCGAATTCATCCGCGAAGCCCGCGCCGATGGTGTGCCGATGAACGTCGAAAAATTAGTTCAGAAAAAAATCGGTGTTTATCGTAAAGATAAATAAATTAAGGCTTTACCTAAAAAATGCTTAAAAGATAAAGCTAAACCACAAAGAAACACAAAATCACACGAAGATTTTATTTACTTTTCGTGTGATTTTGTGTTTCTTTGTGGTTCATTAGAAAAAAGATTCGCCTTTCTCCTTTATTTTTAGATGCTTAGCGGAAAATAATTTTATAGACTTGATAGTTTGCCGCGTGATAAAATTGAATCTGAGCTACTAAAAAACTTTCGCATTAACCTCACAAATCCGAAGCAGATTTTAATTTTATGAAGAAGCATTTATTCTTTTCCGCATTTTTGGCATTGTTTTTCGCCGCCGTTTCAGTAAATGCCGCCGTTTATGAAGTCGGACCGAATCAAACTTTGCAATCAATCGCGCAAGTTCCGTGGGCGACTTTACAAGCCGGCGACACGGTTTTAATTTATTGGCGGGCAACGCCTTACAAAGAAAAATGGGTAATTTGCCGCCAAGAAACTGCCGAACAACCGATTACAATTCGCGGCGTTCCGAATCAAAACGGCGAACTTCCGATAATCGACGGAAACGGCGCGGTTACGCCTTTGAACATAAATTTTTGGAGCGAAAATCGCGGTGTCATCAAAATCGGCGGCGCAAATATTCCGGCTGATACAACACCGAAGTTTATTACGATCGAAAACCTCGATATTCGTTCGGCGCATCCTAATTATCAATTTACGGACGA
>CALMEH010000231.1 GCA_937863115.1 uncultured Acidobacteriota bacterium | reverse complement strand
CGACAGCAAACTCTGCACCATCGGCGAAGGCACGAGCGAGATTCAGAGATTAGTTATCGCCAAATCTTTGCTGAAGGCTTAATTGCAAAACCGGGACATTAAATTGTTCCGGTTTTTTTAATTGTTTCACGTTGCACAGATGAAACAACTCTGATATGATGTTTTCGCTTTCAAAAAATATCCCAATTTGGAACAAATTTTATAAAAAATCAGGAGACACAAAAATGGAAACAGCAACAGCAAAATCTTTTAACATCGCTACAGGTTTAATCGCAGAATTGACGCACGAAGCCGCAACGACGCGCAAAATTTTGGAACGAATTCCGCCGGAAAAATTCGATTACAAACCGCACGAAAAATCAATGACAATGATTCGCCTTGCGTGGCACGTCGCGGATATGGTTGATTGGGTGAACGAAACTTGCACAAAGGACGAACTCAATTTTGAGGGAATGGATTTCACGCCGGTCGAGCCGAAAACGACTGCCGAATTGGTCGAATTTCACGACAAAAAGGTTGCCGCCGCGCTCGAGGCTTTGAAAAATACTTCGGACGAAGATATGCACAAAGATTGGACGCTGAGAAATGGCGAACAGGTTTATTTTACAATGACGAAAATCGCCACGCTTCGCACGATGTGTTTCAATCACATCTGGCATCATCGCGGACAACTTTCGGTTTATCTGCGTCTGAACGACATTCCCGTTCCCGAAATTTACGGTCCGAGCGCGGATGAAGGCACGATGTAAAGTAAAAAGGCAAAAGTAAAAAGTAAAAAAGCGTTGAGTTTCGACTTAACGCTTTTTCTTTTTGGGAAAAAATGCGAAAATAGCGGTTTGATTTGTCCACAATGATTTTATCCGAACTTATCGAAAAACTTTTTGCCGGCGAACCTCGCGCCGTGGCGCGGAGCATTACAAAGGTTGAAAATGTTTCTGAAGATTCCGCTGAATTGATGAAAGCGGTTTTTCCGAAGACGGGAAATGCTTTGATTATTGGAATTACGGGTGCGCCGGGCGCGGGGAAATCTTCGTTAGTTGATAAGTTGGCGTTGTTTTATAAAGAGTGTGGCGAAAAGGTCGGGATAATTTGTGTTGATCCGTCGAGTCCGTTTTCGGGCGGTGCGATTCTTGGCGACAGAATTCGGATGTCTGCGCTCGGCGTTGATAAAAATGTGTTTATTCGTTCGATGGCGACACGCGGAAATCTCGGCGGTTTGTCACGCGCGACGGTTGATGCGGTAGCGATTTTGGACGCGGCAGGGTTTGATAAAATTATTGTCGAAACCGTCGGAGTCGGGCAAGATGAAGTCGAAATCGTCAAAACGGCTGATGTTTCGGTCGTCGTTTTAGTTCCCGGAATGGGCGACGACATTCAGGCTATTAAAGCCGGAATTATGGAAATCGGTGATGTTTTCGTCATCAACAAAGCCGACCGTGAAGGCGTTTTGCGGACGGAAAAAGAACTCGAAGCACTTTTGAGCTTGGCAATGCGCCCCGATTTTTGGAATCCGCCAATTGTTAAAACCATCGCTACCGAATCAAAAGGCATCGAAGATTTATCAAAAGCCATCGAAAGCTATTACGAATTTCAAAAAACGGGCGAAAATCTGGAAAGACGAAAAGCAATTGCCAAATGGAGATTGTTGGAACTTTTGCAGGAAAAACTTCTCGCCGACGTTTTGAATCGAAACGGCACGAACGAACGAATTGAAAGATTGGCGCAGGAAATCGCCGAAAAGAAAACGAATCCGTATTCGGCGGTTGAGGAAATTTTAAGATGAAGAAAAATGTAATTTCACCCGAAAAATCTTATACATTTTCCGACTATTTTAAAATGCGGATTAGCACCGAAGATGTTGTTAATTATTTCGGCTACACAAAAGAAAATGCGAGACTGGAATTGCCATCAAGCACCCGTGATTTGCCTGTTTTAGAGCAACTTTTTTTCATCATCGAAGATGCGCTTTTACATATCAGTTTAGAGAATGAAATAACTCGCCGTGAGTTTTTAATTGCGCCTGTAATGGCTGAAGTGCGGCGTTTGACCAATTCAAAATTACGCTCGGAATATTGGTTTGAATACAATAATCAATTAAAAGGCTCGTTGGATTATTTTTTGCGAACAGACCAATATTTATTGGTAATTGAAGCTAAAGATGCTGATATGACGCGAGGTTTTACTCAACTTTCAGTTGAAATGATTGCCATTGATAAAGCCGATGAAACCGAACAAAAAATCATCTACGGCGCAATTACGACGGGAAACATCTGGCAATTCGGCAAACTCGAACGCGAAAGAAAACTCATTACGCAGGATATTGGAAGCTACGATTTGTTGCAAGATTTAGAAACTTTAGTCAGAATCTTTATTGAAATTTTAGAAAGAAAGTCTTGAGGTAAAAATTATGAGTAAAAATCTGATTTCGTTTCTTTTGTTGATTATAACTGTTCCTATATTTGCGTTTGGACAAACGGCAAAAGTTGAAGTTGTTTCAATTTTGGACAGACAAGTTAATCAATCAGAACTTGATGATGAAGAAATTATTCCGGCGTTAATGAAATCTTTTTACTCAACTAAAGTTCCAGCCGGAGTTAGTGGCGTTTTTAGAGATTATACAAAAGACGAATTTGAGCCGAAATTAAACCTTTCCTCAAAAAAATTATCTTTACGCGATGTCTTAAAGGAAGTTACGACGCTTGAAACTCGTTATCAATGGAAAGAAGAAAACGGCGTTATAAATGTTTATCCGATAAATGATTATCCAATATTAGACACCGTAATTGCCGAATTTTATCTTGAAAATAAAACAAAAGAAAATTTGCTTTCTGAGCTTTTGAATACGAAAGAATTTCAAGAATATCTAAAAAAAAATCAATTATCGGTTTTCCCTTTTCAAATTATTTCCGGATTGCTGGGTAAGCAAGTTAAAACGAGAAGATTTACGATAAACTTAAAAAATGTAACTGTTCGTGAGATTCTCAATGAAATTGTTCGCCAAAATGGAAAGTCAACTTGGATTTATAAAGAATATGAATCTAATTTTTTGGATAAAGAAAATACGAAACGATATTACAGATTAGATTTTTTAGTTGATACACCATAATAAAATAAAATGAAAATTAATCATCTAGGCATTGCGACGAAAGGAATTGACGAGGCATTAAAATTTTGGGAAGACGCGCTTGGGCTTGAGAATGTTCATACTGAAATTGTCGAAGATCAAAAAGTGCGTGTGGCGATGTTGCCGATTGGCGAATCGCGTGTGGAATTGCTTGAACCGACAAGCGAAGATTCGCCGATTTCAAAATTTTTGGAGAAACGCGGCGGCGGAATTCATCATATTGCGGTGGAAACCGATGATATTGAAGCCGCTTTAGCGAAACTAAAGGCGCAAGGTGCGCGTTTAATAGATGAAAAACCGAGAATCGGCGCGGAAGGCTGTTTGGTTGCGTTCGTGCATCCTTCGACAACGGGCGGAGTTCTGTTAGAATTAGTTCAAACTATAGATAAGTAATAAATTTTTAAGAGGAAATTAAATGAAAAGAAGTTCAAAGAAAAAGAAAGATGAAATCGCGGAAACGATAGAAACCTCATCGGAAGAAATCGTGGAAAGCGTGGATAATTTAAGCACGGAAATTTCGGCAACCGAAGCGGAAACCGTCGAACTTTCGGCGGCGGAAATTGAGAATGAATTGCCTGAAACCGTTGAAATTTCGGGCAAGTCGAAAAACGAAATTGATACGGAAGTCGAAGAAATGGCTGAGAAAATCGCTGAAGTCGAAGCGAAAGACGAAGCTGATTTGAAAAAAGATTTGCCGAAAACCGTCGAAATTTCAGTGGCAAAAACCGTTGCCGCCGGAGCAAATTCGGGCGGAATGAGTGCTTCGACAAAGGGTTTCGTAGTTTTAGCAGTAATTTTCGCGCTTGGTGCGGGCTTGCTTTTTTGGTCGGTAAAAAATGCCGCCGGACACGGAAACGTCGAACTTAACGGTTTGAACAAAGCCGAATTGGAACTTCTTTTGAAAGATGCCAATCCGATGATGCTTAAGCGTTTAGCAGAAGATCCGGAAATGAAGAAAAAGCAACTCGAAAATCTCAAACAGCTTTTCGCGTTGGCAAATGCGGCGAAAAAAGAAGGTTTAGTCAAAGATAAAGTCAAAAAAGAACTTGATAATGTCAATATTGAATTGACGGCGGTAAATTATGACCGCGAAATCAATAAAGATAAAGGTCAAATGCCGCCTTTTGGATTCATTGGCGAAGACCGCGTGAAAGCATTCTGGGGCGAAGGACAAGCCGAAGCCACCGGATTTCAATCCTTTTTAGGAAAAATCGGTTTGGGCGAAGCGGCAAAATATCAACGCCGTCAGCGCGAATTTGATGAATTTTTAAGCACGAAAATCGAACTCGCAAAAGCTAGTGGACAAATCAAAGAAGACATTGTTCCGAGCGAAGACGACATCAAACAAGCTAGAGAATATTTCGCCAAAACGCGCATTTATTACGAAGAAGCCAAAGAAAAAATGCCGACGATGAGCGAAGAATTCAAAAAGAAAACGAATATTTCCATCAAACTTCAACAGGCTTCGTATCTTTCGCGTCTATATGCGGAAAAGGTTTTGACGGAAAAAACCAAAGTTACTGACGAAGATATAAACAAATATATCGCCGAACATCCCGAACTCGACCAATCGGCAAAGAAAACGAAAGCCGAAGAAATCTTAACCCGCGTTAAAGGCGGCGAAGATTTTGCGAAATTAGCAAAGGAATTTTCGGAAGATCCGGGCAGCAAAGATAAAGGCGGACTTTACGAAGGCGTAACGATGGGACAATTTATGCCCGAATTCGAGAAAGCCGCGCTTGCGCTCGAACCCGGACAAGTCGCCCCCGCTTTGGTTGAAACGACTTACGGTTTTCACATTATCAAACTCGAAAAGAAAGGCGAGAAAAAAGGCGCAGACGGCAAAATGGCTCCGAGTTATGATGCCCGGCATATCTTGATCAACACCGGATTCCAAGATCCCGAAAATCCGATGGGCGGACCGATGCCGGTTAAGGAATACGTTACGCAAAAGCTCGAAACCGAAAAACAAAAAGCGGTTTTAGATAAAATCATCGCTGACAATCCGGTGGAAATTGCCGAAGATTTCGAGATTCCAAAAGTTTCGGAAGAAGAAATGCAGAAAATGATGCAACAGCAAATGCAACAGATGCAGCAGCAACAGCAGCAATAGAGACAGATCTCATTGTCGGTGATAGGT
>CALMEH010000230.1 GCA_937863115.1 uncultured Acidobacteriota bacterium | reverse complement strand
AGATTATATAAACCGTCTGGGAAATTTTACTCTTTTGGAGGCATCCATAAAGCACAAACTCAATAATGAAATGGAATTTTCCAATAAATTGGCTTTTTACAAAACGTCCTCATTTCAAATTACCAAAGATCATTTATTATTTACCGAATGGTCTCCTGAAACTTTGCTTCAGCGACAGCAAAAAATTGCTAAATGGGCAAAAGGAATTTGGCAAAGCAGTTATCTTTAGGTTTTATAAGGCAAATTCTTCATCGGTTTGCGCCGCCGTTCGTCCGAGGGCGCGGAGTTCGAGGCGTTGATTTTGTTCGATTTTTTCGCGCAAATCTTCGACGCTTAGAAATAATTCGTGCGGTTCGAGTCCGATTTCTCCCGATTCGGTGATTTCGGCGTAGCGCGTTTCGATTGATTCGTAAAAACTGCCCAGAGATTGCTCGATTGTTGTCGGTTCGTCAATTACGAAAACCGCGTCTTTCACAAAATCGAAAAGGCTTGCCCTGCGCGGTTGAACAATCGGAAAGAGAAATTCCCAACCCGAAAAACTTTCGCCTTCATCGGCAAATTGCGTTCTGTCTTTTAATGCGCGGGAAACTTTTTCGTCGGTAAATCTTTCACGCGCAAAAAAACTCCAATCGTTAAAATCCTGCGAAACTGCCGTAAATTCGCGCATCGGCGCAATGGCGATTTCTTGGAGTTGTCCGATTGAAAGCTGAGTTTCGGCATCAAATTCACGAATCGAATCAACCGTGTCGCCGAAAAACTCAATGCGGACGGGATTTTCTGCCGTCGGCGACCAAACATCAATAATTCCGCCGCGCACGGAAAATTCGCCGACCGACTTTATCGGTTCTTCGCGCACATAACCGATCGCGACGAGTTTTTCGATCAAATCTTCGGGCGCAAAATCCGTGTCGCGTTTGAGATTTGTGCCGAGTTTTTTAATTTCCGACGGCGCAATCGTTTTTGTAATTAAAGATTTTGCTGAAAGAATAAAAAAATTCGGCTGATTTTGAGTCAAATGCCAAAGCGACAACGCACGAGTTTCGAGCGTTTCGGCGTGCGGCGAAATATTCGCATAAACATCGGATTCAAACGAAGGCAAAGTTAAGATTTCAGATTTGAGATTTGAAATTTCGGATTGTTTTCCCTTTGCGTCTTCGCGTCTTTGCGCCTTTGCGTTAAAAAATTCCAGATCGCATTCAAAATTTTCCGCGTCTTTGTTTGAATCGGTTACAATCACAAAAGTTTTCGGCGTTTCGCGTTGCAGATGCGATAAAATAAAGCATTTTGAAGCAATCGAAGTCAGACCGCCGAGCGAGATAACGCGAGTTCCGCGTTTAATTTCGTCCGCGAGACGTTTTAATTCCGTAGATGTTTCAACCGCTAAATTCATAATTTCAGACAACAAATTACACGGATTTCACAAATTTATTCTTTAATTCGTGTAATTTGTGTAATCCGTTGTCGTTATAAATAATTTTGCCACAAAGTTTCAAAATTTGCCGTGCAGACAAGGCTTATTTATAATTGAAATTTTGCTTTCAAAGAAAACTGACGGATAATTACGTTTTGCTTTTTACATTAAAAATTAAACGAACCGATTTAATTACAATAATTATGCAAACAATTCTGATTCTAATACTGAACACTTTATTAATTTTAACTTTAACAGGCTGCAATCTTTTGGATAAAAAAGAAACCGTGCAAACAACAAATGAGGTCGCGAAAACTTCGCCGTCGCCGACGGTTAAAACGGAAAATTCTCCGACGCAGACAGCGGGAAACAATTCCGAAAACACGAAGAAAAATTTGCTGGCGATGGGCAACGGCGCGTTTGTCATCAAAAACACTTCCGAATATGACAGAACGTGGCAAGCCAACAACATTATTGACGAATTTCCGCAACACGGTTGGGCAAGCGACAAAAGTAAAGTTACGAATGAATCAATAACAATCGAATTTCCGGCAAAAACTACTTTGAAAACGCTCGTTTTCGATACGGCGCAAGTTGACACCGAAGGTTCGGCGGCAAAAGATATTTCGGTGGAAATTTCCGATACTTCGGCAACTGCCGGTTTTCGCGAAATTCTCGCCGTAACGCTCAAAGATAAACAAGCCGGACAAGAATTTCCCGTGAAAGAAGAAATCGGCGGACAATGGCTACGCGTTAATGTTAAAAATAATTACGGTTCGACCGAATATGTCGAAATAATGGAAATGCGCGGTTTCGGCGAACAGGAAACGTCCGCGCCTTTGCAAAATATCAGCGGAACTTACGAATCGAGCTACGGTAAGTTTCGTATTAAACAAGAAGGCACTTCGGTTGTCGGTTGTTATGAATACGACGAAGGAATTATCGAAGGCGGAATTGAAAATCGGCTGTTGAAACTGACGTGGAAAGAAAGCGGCGGAACTGACGATCAAGGTCCGGCAATGATGTTTTTCTCCAAAGACGGCAAAGAATTTTTAGGGATTTGGAATACTGAGAGTTTTGAAAAAGGCAGCAACGGCGAATGGAACGGCAAAAAAATCTCGAACGAAGTCGGAAGTTGTGAACATTACAAAAATCTGAGCGGAAATAATGCCGCCGGAAATAAAATCAAAGATGAACTCGAAAAAAGCGGACGTGCTTCTGTTTACGGCATCAATTTCGATTTCAATTCGGACAAAATCAAGG
>CALMEH010000229.1 GCA_937863115.1 uncultured Acidobacteriota bacterium | reverse complement strand
CGATTTTTCAATCTGCCGACATCGCTTTCGGCAATCTCGAAGGTCCGATGATTGATAGCGGAAATTCGGCAAAATGCGGCGGAAGTTCGGGAAATTGTTTTGCTTTTCGGATGCCGACACGTTACGGAAAATATTTGAAAGATGCGGGTTTTGACGTGATGAGTCTGGCAAATAATCACGCCGGAGATTTCGGAGATGCGGGACGCGCCACGACTAGAAAAACTCTCGACGATTTAGGAATTAAACACGCCGGAAGCGACAAAGACCAATTTGCAATGACCATCGTTGAAGCCAAAGGCAAAAAAGTCGCGTTCATCGGCTTTGCCACGAGCAGTATCACGCCGCACGTCAACGATTTGGATTTGGCGAAAAAATTAGTTGCCGAAGCCGACAAAAAAGCCGATATTGTCGTCGTTTCATTTCACGGCGGCGCGGAAGGCACGGGAAACGTCCGCGTTCCGCAACGCAACGAGGTTTTCTTCGGTGAATCGCGCGGAAATCTACCGCTTTTCGCCAAAACTGTAATTGATGCGGGCGCAGACCTCGTTCTCGGACACGGTCCGCACGTTCTTCGTGGAATGGAAATTTACAAAGACCGCTTGGTTGCCTATTCGCTAGGAAATTTCGCAACTTACGGTTGGTTCGGGCTCGCCGGCGGAACTGCCGAAACTTGCGTTTTGGAAGTGAAAATTGATGCGGAAGGCAAATTTATGAACGGAAAAATCAACCCGTTCGTTCTGCGCGAAAAAGGAATCTTGACCGAAGACAAATCAAAATCCGCAATTTCAACTTTGCGCCGTCTGTCGCAATTAGATTTCCCCCAAACCGCGCCAAAAATTGCCGACGACGGCGCGATTACAAAATAATCTTCGTCAAATTTAATTTCACAACAAAAAAGCTCACGGAATTTTCATTAGATTTCGTGCGCTTTTTTGACAGACGTTTGAAGAAGTCGGGGTTAATTACTTTAACGGAATTATCTGCCTGATTATTTATGAAAATCAAATAAAATATTGACTTTTATCTGAAAAAGGGCGTATAAATAATTCGGTATAACAAAATAGAACTTTGGTTCAATACAAAGTTGGGCGCGTCTTGGTGAATCCCGAATAACATTTCTGATAAACTATGATTCATTATGGTCTTCTCATCTCTTACAACAGAAACGATTTTACGGGCGCGTTATAAAATTCACAATTTGCTTGGCAAAGGCGGAATGGGAGCGGTTTATCTTGCTGAAGATTTGCTGTCTGGCGATGAAGTTGCGGTAAAACAAACATTTTATGGCGATAATGAAGAATTAAGTCGCGCATTTTATCACGAGGCGAAATTGTTAGCACGGTTAAAACATTCAGCCCTACCAAGAGTTACTGACTATTTTGCTGAAAATGATTCACAATTTTTGGTAATGGAATTGATTGATGGAAAGGACTTGAGCGATGGTTTTGACCGGAACGGTAATTGTGAACCAATTCTATTTGAAGATGCTGTAAAAATAGCTGAACAATTATTTGAAGCACTTTCATATCTACACGCACAAAATATCCTTGACCGTGATTTGAAACCTGCAAATTTAAAGCTAATGGCAAACGGACAATTAAAAGTATTAGATTTCGGTGCAGCAAAAGGAAGTCTAACGGAAACAACAGTTTACAGTATTCCGGTTCATACTCCGGGCTATGCGCCACCGGAGCAGATTTATCATCTCGGAACAAATGAACGAAGCGATGTATTTTCTGCGGCGGCGACAATTTATCATTTGTTAGCGGGTGAGCCGCCACCAAGCGCGTCGAAACGTGAAAACATTCTAAGAACAAAAAAACTCGACCCGTTACGCCCATTAAGCGAAATAAATCCAAAAGTTCCGCTGTCAATATCAGAGGTTTTGCAAAGGGCGATGTCGTTAGCGGCAGAAGACCGTTTAACCGCCGCCAAGATGCTTCAAGAAATACAAGCCCTTCTAATACAGAGAATTGAAGATGTTTATGTAAAGATCGCCCATATTTTAGAATTGATTGTCAACCCACCAAATCTTATGGAAGATGATTATAAAGTAATTGGGTATTTTGATGGAGGGCAGGTTATTCATAATACCGGAGAAAGCAAATATAGTTTTTCTGATGGAACATTTGCCTATTCTACGATAGCAGAAGGTTTCCCACTAAGAATAGTATTCTCCAAAGGTGTTTCGTGCGAAATTAAAGGTAATAAAATTGTATGGAATAAAGAGAGAGTCGCATACGCTTTAAGCCTAATTGCCGCTTTTCGTAACCCCTCATTTGAATCTAAATACGGAAGTCCAGAAAATGTATTTGATGATATTATTGGAAGTCCTGAAAAAGGTTGCAACTATGGTTTTGCGGAATCTGATATGCGTGTTAGTGAAAAACTAGGAACTGGCGATAATTTGGGAAAGAACTATTTGGAAATATACTTTAGAGATGCACAATCATCAGAATCCGATGAATCCGATGAAGTTAGTGTCAAAATCCAAACGATGCGCCAAACAAATAAATGGACGTGAGGGCGAAACAGCGACTTTGTTATCAATGTCGTCCGTTATTTTTTAGCGGGCTTGGTGGCGGTTTCGCCCCACATCATCTCTGCGTTCGATGGATTCCTTTGAAAATTGAGGCTTGTTTTACTCAGCATAGAAGATTACACTTTATTTTGTGGATTTTGAATGGGATGAGGAGAAAAACAAAAGGAATATTCGGAAGCGCGGCTTTGATTTTGCCGACGCTTGGGAGATTTTTGAAGCTCCGATGAAAACGGCTCTTGACCTCCGAGAAGATTATGGTGAAGTTCGTTGGGAAGGAATCGGCTTGCTTGGTAATCGAATTGTCGTCGTGATTTTTACTTATCGAGGCGAAAACACCATCCGAATAATCTCTTTGCGAAAAGCATTAAAAGATGAACGTAAAAAATTTGAAGAAGCCATCGAAAACAGACTGGGCGAGAATTGACCAAATGACGGATGAAGAAATTGACACTTCTGATAGCCCGCCGCTTGGTGATGATTTTTTTGCCAGAGCGCAGTGGCGGATGCCGGGAAATAAAACCGCCGTAACTTTGAGTGTTGACTCCGAAATTCTAAAATGGTTTGAGGCGCAAGGGGCAGACTTCGGGCAGCGTGTTAATGCAGCGTTAAAAATCTACGCGCAAGCACACCAAGATTAAAACTATCCAATCGAAACGCCGCATCGAACAAATCAATTGACGTGAGGGCGAAATCTGTGATTTCAACTCTGCACCGTCTGTCGCAACTAGATTTTACGAAATAAATTTCATCAATTAGCTTCTAAAATCCGATGCGGCGCAGTAAATCCTGAAAACGCGAATCGTCGCGCAGAGGCGAAAGACGCAGATCGTTTTTCATATAGATAAGATTGTGGTCGCGTTTTTCAAAAGCGCGATTCAGCGATTGCAAAGTTCCCTCTTTATCGCCCAGACGAATTTGGATCAGAGCCTTGAAATAAGGTTGGAAATTTTTCATATAGGGACTATTTTCAACTTGTTCGAGGCGTTTTTGCCATAAACCTTTCATACCGTTTTTCTTGAACGCCGCTCTGATTTCTTCGGCGGCTTCGAGTGGTTCGCCGAAAAATATCATCGCTTTGGCAATGGCTTCCGCCGCTTCCGCATCCATTCCCTTGCGCTCAAAACCCATTCCCAAATAAAAATAACCGTAAGCAAAATTCGGATCAATTTCGAGTAATTTTTGCGCCTGCCGAATCGTATTTTCATAATCGCCTTGAAAATCGTAAAGCCCTGCCATAGCGGACATCACAATCGGCGAAACAGGATCAATTTCGGCGGCGCGTTCGTGATGTTTGCGGGCTTCGTCAAAACGTCCCAAAGCCGCCATAAATTCGCCATACCATTGATGCGCTGTGGCATAATTCGGGTTTAATTCGAGCGCACGTTTGAAGGATTTTTCCGCGCCCGCAAAATCCCAATCGTAAAACGCTTGCATATAACCGAGGGCGGCGAATGCCTCCGCCGATTCGCCGTCAAGTTCCAAAGCCTTGTTAATTGCGGCTTTTGCCTTCGGAAAAATTTCGTTTGGCGTAGCGGCGTGATATTCCGAAAGCAAAATGTAACAATCCGCAAGTCCCGTGTAAGCAAGCGCGAAATTCGCGTCTTTTTGCACGGCTTTTTCAAAATTTTCGATGGCTTTTTGTAGATTTTCGGCGGTGCGTTTGTTCCAAAAATATCGTCCGCGAAGATAATCTTGATAGGCTTCGGCGTTTTCCGTGCCGCGCCGTCTGAATCTTTCGCGCTCATTATCGTTCATCTGCAACGCCAAAGATTGCACGACTTTTTGACTCAGAGAATCTTGAACGGCGAAAAAATTCGTGAATTGATCGTCGAAAGTATCAGACCAAATCGCCGCGCCGTCAGCCGTGCGAACAAGCTGGACGCTGACTCGCACTCGTTCGCCGACGCGCTGAATTCGCCCGTCAAGCACGGCATCAACTTTCAATTCACGCCCGATTTTGCTCAAATCTTCGCGGCTGTCGGCATATTTCAAAACCGTCCGCGTCGGGCGCACGGTAATTTGTTTCAGCTCGCTGAATTTATTCGCCAAAGCATCGGTCAAAGATATTCCGAGATATTTTTCCGTCTGTCCTTCGCTCAAATCTTCAAACGGCAAAACCGCAATCGTCTTTATTTCGCGCACCGTCGCCGGTTTCGATTTCGGATAAAACCAGTAAATTCCGAAGGCGATTAGAAGAACGAGCGGCACGAAAAGCCATTTCAATTTGGGATTTCGGATTTCGGGTTGCGGATTTGGAATTTCAGATTTGAGATTTGAGATTTGAGATTTTTCTTCGGATAAAATGCTTTCATCTAAAATCTCATCTCCGGCAATAATTTCTTTGACGGAAGCAATAAATTGATAGCCGCGATTCGGAACGGTCAGAATAAAACGCGGATTTTTCGTATCTTCGCCGAGCGTTTTTCGCAAAACGAAAATCGTCTGCGAAAGATTTGATTCTTCGACAAACGAATTTTCCCAAATGTTTTCGAGAATTTCATCTTTCAACAAAACTCGTCCGGCATTTTCGGCAAAATAAATCAGCAGTTCGACGGCTTTTGGCGTAAGCTGAACGATTTCGCCCGATTCGCACAGTGATAGCCGACGGCTTTTTGCATCTAGCCGAAATTTTTCAAACTCATAAATCTTTGATTCCGAAAGTTCAATCATAAAACCAGAGTGATTTATTTTTTAGGATTTTTACCAATTGGTCAAGTTTTATTCTACAATCGTTTGCCGCACTCACCTATTTGCATTTTATCAAATCCTGTAACTTGTTGATTTAATTACATAAAAATCCTTTCTGAACTTTTTTGAGATTTTTTGAACTTGATTTTGAAGATTTTTGAGAAACGAAAAAGGTTTAATCAATTCGTCGGCGGAAAAATATTCTGCCGATGCCGCACAAACGGCGATTTTTTAGAAATTCAGATGGAGAAATTATGAAGAAATTAAATTATATTTTGGCAATCTTGGTTACTTTTTTTGCTTCCGCATTTATGTCTGAGGCTTTCGCCGCCGGAGTTTCGCTTTCGGCTTTGCCGTCTTCAAACACGGTGCAAGTCGGACAAAACGCGGCTTACACGATAAAAATAAATCGTGATAATTACACGGATAAAGTTACGCTTTCCGCGACGAATTTGCCATCGGGCGCAAGTGCTTCGTTCAATCCGAACACGACAACGGCAAACAGTTCGCTTTTGACCATTACGACGCAGACGACAACACCTGTCGGAACATTTAATATTTCCGTCAAAGGCACGGCAAACGGCATTACGATTGCGCCGATTACCGTTAAATTGATTACAACCGCCGCGCAAAATATTTCGATTTCGGTTTTGCCCGAAACGCAATCAATCATCGCCGGACAGAAAACTTTTTATGACGTTACGATAAATCGCACCGGATTTAGTGGCGCAGTAACGCTTTCGGCGGAAAACGTGCCGTCAGGAATTTCAGTCGTTTTCGAGCCGCAAACTACGACTGGAAACACAGCGCGGGCTTGGGTTTATTCGGATGGTTTCGGCAATCTTCCTGCGAATCTTCAAATGAATCTCGTCGCCGCCCGAAACGAGTTTCCAAACTTACGCGCCGTCCGATTGGTAAGATTAAACATAAATTGCGACCTTCTTTGGACTGACCAAGGTTATGCCGTCAATCAGATGAATCCCGATTTTGCCACCGCCGTTACGAGCGACGCAAACGGAAACGTCTATCTTGCCGGACATATTACGCAACTTCCGAATTTTACGACAAATCTTTGGCTTGCCAAATATTCGCCAACGGGCGTGTTGCTTTGGATTGATAATCTGACGGTCAGCGGCGTTGCCGGATTGGAGAAAAAAATCAAAGCTATCCGCGTTGACAGCGCAAACAACGTCTATGTTGCAGGTTATACGAGAATGAACGCGCCGGTCGTAAATTATGATATTTTCGTCGTCAAATATAATCGCCGCGAAGGAATGATGCCGCCGCAACAACCGACGCAAATCAGCACGACTTTCGGTTTCGGATTTTCGAGCGACAACGCCGAAGACGGCACGGGCGGAATGGAAATGTCCATTGATTCGATGGGACGCGCCGTTTTGACGACTGCAACAAACATCAGAAAAAATTCGCGCCTGGCTGATAATGGACAAACTTATATTGAAGGTTTTCAT
>CALMEH010000228.1 GCA_937863115.1 uncultured Acidobacteriota bacterium | reverse complement strand
GGCATTTCTTAAAGCGTTTTTTGCATAATCGGTAAAAAATCCCGCCGGATATGCGAAAACCGAACAATCTTTCTGCGTTAGATTTTCAATAAAATTTTTCGATTCCGTTACTTCAAATTCGATTTCTTCATCCGTAATTTGATGAAACAATTTGTGATTAAAACTGTGAGAAGCAAACTCGAAAACGCCGCTTTCCGACATTTCCAAAATATCGTTTTCCGAAAGATGTTCACGGCTTCTTTCGCCTTCAGCCGTAACTTTATCCGTGGTTTTCCCAACACACGCCGGCACAAGAAAAATCGTTGCCTTTGCGCCATATTTTTTCAAAATCGGAAAAGCGTTGGTGTAATTATCCTTCCAACCATCATCGAAAGTTACAACAACTGATTTTTTCGGAAATTCACCGTTTATCAGATAAAATTTAATCAATTCGCCCGCCGTGTAAAATTCAAAACCTTTCTTTTTCAAATAAGAAATCTGATTTTCAAACTTTCCCGGATAAGTGAACGCGCCGCGAATTTTCACGTCCGCAGTCGGCAAATCAATCTTGTGATAAAGCAAAACGGGAACTCTCATTAGAATAATTTTAACGCAAAGACGCAAAGACGCGAAGGCGCAAAGAATTTATAAAAAAACTTTGCGTCTTTGCGTTAAATAAAATCATAAATTCGGACATTCAAAAATGCTGATGTCAGAATCGCCTCGTGTCAGAAACCATTGCTTCGGATTATACAACAAATCTTGTCGTTCGGGAGATTTAACCATTAATTGCAATGGATTTTTGACGCGCCAAAAGCCGAATTTTTCAAGGCGTTGTTCGAGTAATTCGTCAATCACATCCACGACCAAACCGCCAACGCGCCGTTCGATGGCGATTCTCAAAGATTCTTGCAAAAGTGCGTCAATCGTTTCTTGAGATTTTTCGGGAAGATAACAAATATCAGTTATCGCGGCTTTTTTTATTGTGCCGTTTTCGCTCGCTTTGCGGAAAAAAAGAACAGCGTAACCAAGCAATTTTTCACCTTCAAAATAACCGATTACATCGAATTTCTTTTGTGGCTGTTTAAGGTATTGCCATTCCAAAAACTTCGCTTCTCTCCGAACCGCACACGACCATTGTTGTTCGGCTTCTGCCCAAAATTTATCAAATATTTCATCAAATATTTTGACAATGCGCACGTTTTTATTCGGCTTAAAAGTTTTTCTAATTGGCGCAAATGCAAGATTTATGACTTCGCGCAGAGGTTTCAGATTGGCAATTTCGCGGATGTCGTTTCCGGCAAAAAGCAGTTTATGAAAGCGCGGAATTTTACCGACAATAACAAAACCCAAAGATTGAAGGAGTTTCGGCGCGTGTTGCTCGTTGGTGTTCACGCCCAAAATCAGAGTGCAAAATTCTTCCGCCGCTTTGACTAATTTTTTCGCCAAACCTTGCCGCCGAAAATCTTTTGAAACGATTAAATCTAAAATCCAAATCGCATCTTTTTGTTCGCCGCCGACATTGATTTTTACCGGAATTGCCGCAATTTGTCCGGCAATCGTTTCGCCGCTTTTGGCAACCCAAACCGGAAGTTTTTCTTGGTTCGCAAACGGAGTTTCAAGAAAATGCCACGTCCAAAAATCAGCATCGCTCATTCGCGGATTGTCTGCGTAAGCATCTTGCAAAAACGCCAAAAGTTTATCTTTTTCGGATAACTTTAAATGTTCAATTTTGACAGTATTTTGCATTTTCGCAGATAGATTCGACAACCGATTAAAACTCTAAACTCTAAATTATAAACTCTAAACTATTCAGGAAATATCTTATCCGAAATAGTTTAGAGTTTTGTTCGATGACGTAAAATCAATTTTTCTTAGCTTGATTTTGCTCGGTCATTTTTATCATTCTTTCGAGTGCAATGAGCGCGAAATGTTTGGTTTCTTCGTCAACTTTAATTTCGTTGACGACGTTTCCTTCCAAAAGATTTTCCATCGCCCACGCCAAATTTTGCGGAGCGATTCGATACATCGTCGCACACATACAAAGGTCGGGCGCAAGCAGATGAATTTCTTTGTCGGGAAATCGTTGTGCCAAACGATTAACCAAATTTACTTCCGTTCCGATTGCCCATTTTGTTCCGCTTTCGGCTTTTTCGACCATATTGATAATGTATGAAGTCGAACCGTTAAAGTCTGCAGCATCAACAACTTCACGCGCACATTCGGGATGAACGAGAACTTTTACGTCGGGAATTTGCTTGCGGATTTGATCAACGTGCCAAGGCTTAAATCGCCCGTGAACCGAACAATGTCCGCGCCATAAAATCAGTTTTGCATCGTGCAAATCTTCTTCCGTATTGCCGCCGAGTTCTTCGTGCGGATTCCACAAAACCATTTTTTCGAGCGGAATTCCGAACTTCGCGCCTGTATTTCTGCCCAAATGTTGGTCGGGAAAAAAGAACATTTTGTCGAATTCTTTCAAATAAATATCAAAAAGCGGCACGGCATTCGACGAAGTGCAAACAACGCCGCCGTTGCGCCCGCAAAACGCTTTGATCGCCGCCGTTGAATTCATATAAGTTATAGGCGCAACTTTATTTTTCAAAACGCCGATTTCACGAAGCTGTTCCCAAGCATCTTCAACCTGTTCGATGTTTGCCATATCTGCCATCGAACAACCCGCGCCCAAATCCGGCAAAATCACTCTTTGGTGCGGTTTTCCCAAAATATCCGCCGATTCTGCCATAAAATGCACGCCGCAAAATACGATATATTCGGCTTCCGTCTGCGAAGCCATCACCGACAATTGATAAGAATCGCCCGTCAAATCGGCGTGTGCAATTACATCATCGCGCTGATAATGATGTCCCAAAATCACGACACGCGAACCCAATTCTTTCCGCGCAACCTCGATACGTTCGGCGATTTCTACATCGCTCATCACCAAATAATCTTCAATCGGTCGAACCGCTTCCAAAACTACTGACATTTCGTTTCAATCTCCTTTGTTTGTTGTATGCAAAATAGCCAAACTCCGTAAAGCAAAATCATTGCACTTTGAGAAATTTTTCGCAAATTATTTTTGAGTTCTTTTTTTGGTTGATTTCACTTCCAAAAGTTGAAATCCGTTTTTATCCAACTTATAAATTACTGTTGAGTTTTTTGAAGAAATCTTTTTTCCAATAGAATCGTCCATATATTCATAAAATTCACCTTTCAATTCTATTTGATAGAAATCTTTCTGATAAGTTACTTTCACCTTTTCTGCGGAATTAGCTTTGTAATGAAGTTTAAGCGGATTTTCAATAGTGTAAGCATTTTTCTTACCGCTTTTATAAGCGACAGTGAAACTTCCCAAATACTTGAGTTGTTTTTCCTTAAACTCAAATGCTTCAATTCCGCGAAAACCCAAATAATTTTTCTCAGCCAAAATTAAAACCGATTTCTCTCCTATAAAAAATATCGGTTTAAGTTCAAATGATCTAAATTCTGTTAAATTAATTGAACGAAATCGCTCAACAAGATCAGTTTGTAATTCTTCAAATAAAAATGCTTTTAACGGGTAGGATAATTCTTTATTGCCTTTTATCTCGGCGGCAACAAAATAAAAGTTATCAGGATTGGGAATTCTATAAAAATCCGGCGAAAAAACTCCGTTGCTTTCCAACTGTTGAAAAAATAGTAATGCTTTATCGGACGAGATTGTGTTTTCGTAAAGAATGTATCTGCCATCTTCCTGCCGAAGTTTTAGCTCAGGAATATGAATTTTCATTTCCTGAGCCGAAACATTCGTAAAGCAAAAAATAGCTAATATGAAAACAATTATTTTCATTATTTCTTAAACGTCCAGATTTTTCACATCGAGCGCGTTGGTTTCAATAAACTTGCGGCGCGGTTCGACTTGGTCGCCCATTAAAACGGTGAAAATTGCATCCGTTTCGATTGCGTCTTCAATTCTGACTTGCAGCAAAGTTCGTTTTTCCGGGTCCATCGTCGTTTCCCAAAGTTGTTCGGGATTCATTTCGCCCAAACCTTTGTAACGCTGAATTGATAAATCTTTTTTCGCCGCCGCCATAATTTTTTCGAGCAGTTCTTCGCGCGAATTTATCGTTTCCGATTTGCCGTTTTCGCCCATCACGAACGGCGCGGGAAAATGATTTTCGAGATTTGTGCGAAGCTCGACCGTTTTTTGAAATTCGACATAGCTTGCCTTTTCCCAATCGAACATCAAAGACGTGCCGTTCGGATAATTCACCTGAATTTCCGAAAGTCCGTGTTCTTCGTCCTGCATCAAATCGGTATTAAAACCTTTATCCGCCAAAACCGCTTCGACTTCCGCCATCAAATCTTCGCGCTCGAAAACCTTTTTCAAACGCACACTATTTCGCGCCAAAACACCTTCTTTTCCGGCAAACGCTTCAATTAAAGCATTTAAGAGTTTGTCGTCATTATTCATACGTCGCGCAAATCGTTCGAAATAATTTTTATATTCGACCGTTTGCTCCAAAGATTTCGCCAATGCACGACCTTTTATTTCATTGCCGTTCGTCGTAATCTGCACTTCATTCGTCGCCTGATCCATCATATAACGAAACATTTCTTTCTCGTCTTTGATGTATTGCTCCTTCTTGCCGCGCTTGACTTTATAAAGCGGCGGTTGGGGGATTTAAACGTAACCGTTTTCAACAAGTTCAGGCATCTGCCGATAGAAAAAAGTCAAAAGCAAAGTTCTTATATGACTTCCATCAACGTCAGCATCGGTCATTAAACAAATTTTATGATACCGAAGTTTGCTCACATCAAAATCATCTTTCCCGATTCCCGTGCCGAGCGCGGTAATTAAAGCCTTAATTTCGCCGTGTCCGAGCATTTTATCGAATCGCGCCTTTTCGACGTTCAAAATCTTACCTTTGAGCGGTAAAACTGCTTGATTTTTTCTGTCGCGTCCTTGTTTTGCCGAGCCGCCCGCGGAATCTCCTTCAACTAAATAAACTTCCGATAAAGCCGGGTCTTTTTCCTGACAATCGGCTAGTTTTCCGGGCAAGGTTGAAGTTCCGAGTGCGCTCTTGCGGACGATTTCACGCGCTTTTCGTGCAGCATCACGCGCTCTTGCTGCGTCAACTGCTTTGCCGACGATTTTTTTGGCGACGTTCGGGTTTTGTTCAAAAAATTCGCCGAGCTTTTCGTTTAGGAATGATTCGACCGGACCTTTGACGGGTGAATTCAATTTTCCTTTCGTCTGTCCTTCAAACTGCGGTTGCGGAATTTTTACTGA
Source organism: uncultured Acidobacteriota bacterium (assembly GCA_937863115.1). Classification (GTDB taxonomy): domain Bacteria; phylum Acidobacteriota; class Blastocatellia; order Pyrinomonadales; family Pyrinomonadaceae; genus CALMEH01. The sequence continues at coordinate 1,456 of CALMEH010000228.1, read as the reverse complement.
AATAATTGCTACCAAACCTTCGCGCACATCGTCGCCGGTGAGCGCGGTTTTGGAGTTTTTCAACAAACCCGAACTTTCCGCGTAAGCGTTAATCGTCCGTGTAATTGCCCCGCGAAAACCCGAAAGATGCGTTCCGCCGTCAACGGTGTTGATGTTATTCGCAAACGAAAAGATTTTTTCGTCGTAGGAATCGTTATACTGCATCGAAATCTCAATGGAAAGTTCTTCGGAAACCGTCTCAAAATAGAGCGGTTCATCGTGGAGCGGCGATTTGTTTTTGTTCAAATGTTTGACGAATTCGGCGATTCCGCCTTTATAATAAAATTCGTGCGATTTTTCTTCTTCGCCACGTTCGTCTTTGATAAAAATGCGAATTCCTTTGTTCAAAAATGCTTTTTCGCGCAGACGTTCCGACAATTTTTCAAAACTGTAACTTGTTGTTTCAAAAATCGTTGCGTCCGGTTTGAATGTGATTTTCGTGCCGCGTTTGGTAGTTTTTCCTGTCTGTTTGAGCGGATTAACCGTGATGCCGCCGGCAAAATCCATTTCGTGTGTTTTTCCATCGCGCCAAATTTCGAGTTTTAACCATTCGCTCAAAAAATTCACGCAACTTACGCCAACACCGTGAAGTCCGCCGGAAACTTTGTAAGAATTCGAGTCGAACTTCCCGCCCGCGTGCAAAACCGTCAAAACGACTTCTGCCGCCGAATGTCCGAATTGTTTGTGAATGTCGGTCGGAATTCCGCGTCCGTTATCTACAACCGTGATTGAATCGTCAATGTGAATCGTAACCTCAATCGTGTCGCAATAACCCGCGAGAGCTTCATCAACCGAGTTATCAACAACTTCATAAACCAGATGGTGAAGCCCGATTTCGCTGGTCGAGCCGATATACATTGCCGGACGTTTGCGAACTGCATCGCGCCCTTCGAGAGCCGTAATCGAACTTGCATCATATTCTTGATTCTTATTATCTTCTTTTGCTTTAGCCAATTTTTTATATTCCTCTACTTAAAATTTAAGTGTTAAAAGTTAGTTAAATTATAGCATTTTTCGAGCAATTTAGACAGTTAAATCAATAGAAAGTATGCGTAAAAATCTCACATTTTCCTAATTGTTTTTTGCTACATCAGTTCAAACTCTTTCGATAGATAAATTCAAGTAAATAAACCCATTTAAAATAGAAAAAAGGGAGAAATTTCTCCCTTCGATTAAGTTAATTAAATTGTCTTTTTGACCTTTTAAGTTTCAATGGAAACAAGTCAAAAGTTGTGTAAATATAAATTTGTAAAATTATTATTTTTTGCCCACGACGCTGACCATTACGGTTTTGCGTCCGAAGCGCACGGCTTCCGAACAGCTTGCGACCCAAAAATCGAGATGGCGACCTTTGACACCGCCGCCTGTATCGGCAACAACGTAAGTTCCGCTGTATCCGTCGGCATTCACTTGAATT
>CALMEH010000227.1 GCA_937863115.1 uncultured Acidobacteriota bacterium | reverse complement strand
AACCGAAATAGTCGCCGGATTTATAAAAGTTTGCGGCGCACCGTCAGTTGTAATATTCAGCGACCAGCCGGAGTTAATGCTGCCGGGCGAAAATAAAGTGTCGTCAACCGCGTAAAGATTCCACGTTCCATTCGGACTTGCGCCGTTAAAAATTCCTAATGCTATTGACGGCGGAAAATTATACGGCGCGGCGGGCGCAGGCGCAGGAAAATTATCTGTTCCCGTATTCAAATCCGTCGGCAGATATGTTCCCGGAACGCTCGGATTCGGTTGAAGAAGCGTGGTCGCGCCGGTGTCGGAAAAAGTATAAAACCCATCGGCAGTGCCAACCGCGTTACTGTCAGAAAGAAAAACATATTTCGTGCCATTCGGACTAACCAACAAAAAATCCATCTGTCCGAGCGTGTGCGAAATGCCTCTGAGCGTAACTTCGACCTTCGTAATATTTCCGGTCATTCCCGAAACGGTTATCGGCGAAGGATAGAGGGCAGCCGGAGTTGGCGCAGTTAACCCCGAAGCCGTATTAATTGTTATCGGCGCAGGATTTGAAAAAACGGTTAGCGCAGATTTGTCAGTAAAATCTTGCGCCGACGTTTTCGGTGCAAGCGCGAAAAGAAAAACCGAAATTTGAAAAATCGCGGCAACACGGACGAAAAAGCTATTTTTGAACATACCTTAACCCTCACAAATCGAATGGAAAATAATAATCAATGAAGCAGAAACTTTGAAAGGTATGTTAGCACCTTAAAATTCGCCAAACAAGGAGTTTTTACCGCGAAAAACCTTAATTTTTATTAAATAATCTAAAATCGTCAAGCATTAGGATCGGGCAAAAATAAATTATAAAGATGAAAAATGCGGAAACAGGCACGAAGCAAATGTGAAAAAACTACACGCTTACTTCGTGCGCGTTTCCGCATTTTTCTAAACGCGAGGCAAAATATTGTAGGTTTTGATTTTCGAGTTGAGCGTGGTGGCATTCAAGCCCAAAAGCCGCGCGGCGCGTGATTGGTGTCCGCCGGTTTGGTCGAGAGCGCGACGGATTAAATCAATTTCAAAACGGCGCACTTCATCGTAAAAATTTACACCGCGTGAGATGTCCGTGTTTGCCGAAAAACCTTCGGAATCTTTCATCATTTCAAACGCGAGTTCGGGATTTCGGACTTCAGGGCGCAAACATTCGATGGTAATTTCATCCGTCGGCGCAATAACGACAGCGCGTTCGATGATGTTTTCGAGTTCGCGGACATTGCCGGGAAAATAATAATTTTCGAGCAAGGTAAGCACTTCCGGCGAAAGATTTTCGGAAATTTCGCGCCCGTTTTCGAGATTATATTTGTGGATAAAATGCTTCGTCAGTGGCAAAACATCTTCCGGTCGTTCGCGCAAAGACGGCAGTTCAATCGGCACAACCGATAGCCGATAATACAAATCTTCGCGGAAAGTTCCGTTTCTCACGGCTTCTTTCAAATCAACATTCGTCGCAGCGATAATTCGGACATCAACTTTGACCGTCGAGGTTTCGCCGAGTGGCGTAAATTCCCTTTCTTGAATAACTCTTAAAAGCCGAACTTGAGTTTCGGGGCGCAAATCGCCGATTTCATCAAGAAAAATCGAACCTGTGTCGGCAACTTCAAACAAACCTTTTTTCGCCGCAACCGCGCCTGTGAACGCGCCTTTTGTGTGTCCGAAAAGTTCTGATTCCAACAATTCCGACGGAATATTCGAACAATTTACCGCAACAAAAGGCATATCGGCACGCGGACTTGCTTCGTGAATCGCGTTGGCAACAAGTTCTTTTCCCGTTCCGCTTTCGCCGGAAATCAGCACGGTTGAACGCGCCGGAGCAACTCTTTCGACGAGCCGAAAGACGTTTTCCATCTTTTCCGAACGCCCGATAATCGCGTCGCGGCTGACCGAGCGCGTCATTGCTTGGCGCAGATTAACGCGCTCTTCTTCGTTGCGGCGCACTTTCACGCCTTTGGCGACGCGGGCAAGAATTTGTTCGTTTTGAAACGGCTTGCGAATTACGCCTGTCGCGCCTTTTTCCCACGCCGAAATCGCCGTGTCAAACGTCGCGTAAGCCGTAATCATCAGCACAACCGCTTCGGAATCAAGTTGAACGATTTCCTGCAAAGCCGTCAAACCGCCCATTCCGGGCATCGAAACATCCATCAAAACAACGTCGTAAGTTTTTTGTTCATAAAATTCCAGAGCTTCTTCGCCCGTTTTCGCCAAATCAACTTTATAACCCGCGCTCGACAAAATTGTTTCCAAAACGTCGCGCATTATCTCTTCGTCATCACAAACTAAAATTGAACCTTTCTTTGCCATAAAATTAAAAACCTGTAACTACTTTAGCAAAAAAGAGCAACTCATCAAATGAGTTGCTCTTTGAAAATAACGAATTAAAACTCAAATCCGTTTAGAAGAAATAACGCGCTCCGAATGTAAATCCGCGTCCGGCAACATTTGTCCTTCCTAAATTCAGGAACAAATCCGTATTGACTGTATTACCGACGGTATTTGACGGAATTACGGTGAAATTTCGACGATTGAAGACGTTAAACACTTCAACTCGTAACTGAAGTCTTTGACGTTCACCAACGGTTCGAATATCTTTGACTGCCGCCAAATTCAAGTTTTTCGTATTGCCCGTGCGTTCGGTATTTGCTCCGAGATTTCCCAAAATACCGGAATTCGCCGCATTAACAATAAAGTAAGCGTTCGGGTTTGGAGCAGTCGGGGTCGAAACTAACGGATAAATTCCGGCAGGATTAACCGAAACTCTTTGCGAACCTTCAACCGTAGATATTTGTCCCGGCAAAATTCCCAAAGCATTGTTGGCATTCAATACCGAAAACGGAGTTCCCGAAGCTATCGTGCCTACGCCCGAAAGCTGCCAGCCGCCAAATATTCTTGACAAAACATTTTTTGAAAAGAAATTGGTGCTGTTTTTGAACGGATCCGGCGTGTTCACAACAAAGTTCATAACAAACCGGTGCGGTTGGTCAAACGCCGAACGCGCCCGATCGAGTTTCGGGTTTCTCGGATCGGCAGGCAAAGTGCGATTAGCTTGTCCGCCCAAAATATCGTCCGATTCGCTGATAAACGAACTGTAAGTATAGTTCGCGCTAAAAAACGCATCGCCCATATTAATTCCCAAAAGATTGACTTCGCTGAAGCGTCTTTCAATCGTGAACTGACCGCCGTGATAAATTGATTCGGCAATTCCTTGTCCAATCAAAATCGAACCGCGTGTCGGGTCAAGACGTAATCCTGTTCCGCCGGCGGCAACCGCAAACCCGTAATTGCTTTCCACTTCACGAACAAGATTGCTTCCTTTCGTGCCGATATATTCAGATTTAAATACAAAATCTTTCCAGAATTGATATTGAAAACTGAGTGTCCATTGCAAAGACATCGGTTGTCTAACTCTTTCATTTGGAGAAAACAGGCGAACAGGCAGAAGGAGCGGATTGCCCGTAAATTGGCTCGGAGTCGGCGGTGCCGGCAAATTAATAAACGGAAGTTGTCCGTTAATATTGGTGAACGCTACATTTACACCGCGTGGATAGTTGCGCGAATTGTTCAACAAAATGTTTTGGAACACTTGGTCGTATGCAATACCGAAACCCGCGCGAAGAACAGCTCTGCCGCCCAAAATATTTTTCGGATTATAGGCAAAACCGATTCGTGGAGCAAAGTTGTTAATGTCCGGCTTTGCATTTGAAAAATATCCGAGCGGTGCGGTTACATATTCGTAACGCAGACCTAGATTCAGCGTTAAATCGTCGCTAAACTTCCAATTATCCTGAGCAAACATACTGTGTTCGTATGTCGTTGCGTTGGTCAAACCGTCTCCGGCGTATTGTTGGAAGGAAGCATTTGTGTCTTGTAAGAAATTGACAAGACTCGGATAGCTGACTGTTCCCCTTAAATTCGGAGCAAAAAAGCTCTTCAATTTATAAATCAGCAAATTGTAGCCGAACTTAAAGGCGTGATCACCCGTTGTGAATGATACATTGTCGGTAAATTCATAGACATTATCAGTCCGCGATTGCGGGAAGTTGGCATTACCCAAGCCGAAAGCCGTGCCGGTGCCGGTAATGGCAAACGAAAACCCGAGATTTTCGGGAAATTGAATATCTCTGCGGCTATAGGTGAACCGTGCTTCATTGAGCCATTTTGAAGAAATAACGACACTTTGGTTAATCGTAAAAGAATCGTTACGCGAAGTTTGTCCTACTTCTTGACCGGGTAAACTCGTCGGCGCACCCGGATCTTTTAATGTATCAACTAAATAACGAAACGAAATCTGATCGTTTTTAAAGAATCTCGTATTTATTTTTATCAAAAAACGATTGAAATCGGTTCCATATGGAATGCCGCCGGTTGCACCCCGATTGAAAGTCGTGAACGGAATAACATTGCACGATGTATCTGTTGCCGGACAAGTAATTGCAGTTGTTCCCGTTAAGGTAAGTGAACCGCCCGAAGTCGGGTCGTTAGCCACGGGAAAAGTATTGAGCAAAAAATTCAATGCCGGTGCGCTGATGGTGCGTCCCGGAAGTTGCAGACGCTGTCTTGCCAGAGGTCCTAAAGCTAAACGGCTTGCTGAACTGACCGTTGTGCGAAAATCGTTAAAATCCATACTCGTAAAGAAAAACGTATGATTTTTGACAATCGGACCGCCGAAGGTAAATCCGTAAGAATTATCAACCGTTACGCCGCGGGCTTTTCTCAAAGCTAATGTCGGCGAATCTCCGGCGGCAAGGTTGGCATTATAGGCACGCGATTGATTGGTCGTTAAAGCATCTACGTCGTTTCCCGCCCAATTGTAGAAACCTGAGCCGGTGAAACGATTAGTTCCCGAACGGGTAATCTGATTAACATATGAACCGGCGTTACGACCGAATTCTGCGGAAAAAGTGTTCGTAATGATTTGGAATTGTTCCAGAGCTTCCGGCGGCAGATTTTGACGCGGAATCGAAAGCGATTGGTCATTGTTATTTGCACCGTCAATTGTAAAATTGTTTGAACGGGTGCGGTTTCCGTTGACCGCAAATCCCGATCCCGGACGACCGTTTTGATTCGGTAAAACGCCCGGATTTAACAGAGCTAATCCGTTAAGTGTGTTACGTCCCGGAAGTTCGAGAATTTGTTGTTCATTAGCTACTTTGCTGACTTGACTTTGCGTTGTGTCAATCAATTCGGATGAAGAAGTAACTTCGACCGTTGCCGTAACAGAACCGGCAGCAAGTTGGAATTTCAGTTCAGAATCTGAGCCTACGCTAACCTGAACTTTTTCGTTGACGGCTGCACTAAAGCCTTGTTTTTCAACCCGAACGGAATAATTACCGACAGGAAGACCGGAAATACGAAATGCCCCGTCCTCGGCTGTAACCGTCGAACGCTGAAATCCTGTGTCGGATTGAGTTGCCGTAACCTGCGCCCCCGCAATAACTGCGTTTTGCTGGTCAACAACTGTTCCCAAAATATTTCCATTAATTGTCTGCGCCATTGTCGAAGAGCTAAATAAAAAGCCAATCGAAAGAATGATGCCAAACAATAGAGTTAGTTTATTTTTCATACAATCTCCTATAATGTTGGTTTAAATCTAAAGTTCCGCCTATTTAGTAAAATAAGAAGACAATAAAAATAGTAAATATGGCGAAATTTAAGTGAAAACTTTAGTGAGAGCTATCATAAGGGCAAAACTTATACCATTAAAATCAAAATGAAGTATATAAAGCTAATTAAGCAGATTTGTCCTGTAAATATAAGGCGATGACCTCCAAAAAAGTGGAAAATATTTAGAAAAATAAAAGTTGTAATGTTAAATATATCTAAAAAATTGAATAAAATTCAATTTTTTAGATATATTCCCACGATAAATACCCGTGCAAAATTATTTTATGGAAACGCAATTATTAACTGTTTAGAGTTCAAGATTTACCTCGAAAAATACTTGGAAACATAATGTTTTTCAAGATAAATCTTGAACTCTGAACAACGCACCAAACTTTTTCTTATGAAATTCACTCTGCCCTAAATTGCCAAAACCATAATTTTATATTGTCCACTTAATTCATATAAATTCGTTAAAAAGCGAACGTAGAGATTCTCGAAATCAAACAAAAGTTTATCGGAATACTGAATTTACTTACTTACAAAATGATAAAATAAAATTAAAAATGAACTTGAGTAAAAAAACCGTAAACCCAAAAAGTAACACACACATCGGATGTCAAGGCTGGAATTATGACGATTGGACGACGAAAGCCGACGGCGAAACGATTTTTTATCCGCGTGGGACGAAATCTAATGAAATGCTTGCGCTTTATGCTGAAATTTTTGATTCAATCGAAGTAGATTCGACATTTTACGCAATTCCGCCCGCTTCAAGCATTGAAGGTTGGTATAAAAAAACGCCCGAAAATTTCACGTTTTCGCTGAAATTGCCGCAAGAAATTTCTCACGCACACGCTTTGCGCGAAGTTTCGTTTGAAATGACGGACGAGTTTTGCGAAAGAGTTTCGGAGTTAAAAGAAAAACTTGCCATCGTGCTGATTCAGCTTGCACCGCAATTTGAAGCATCGAAAGAAAACGCGCAAAACTTGCGAAAATTTTTGGCACGTCTGCCGAAAGAAATCCGTTTCGCCGTCGAATTTCGTGAACGCGGTTGGATGATTGATTGGACTTAC
>CALMEH010000226.1 GCA_937863115.1 uncultured Acidobacteriota bacterium | reverse complement strand
AAGGCATTAAATAAAAGTGCCGTGCCGAGTCCCTGTTTTTGGGCAGTTTTATCAATGGCAAGTTTTCCAATCAGAATTGCCGGAAGCGGATACCGTGGCAGATGTTTGGCTGGTGGCAGATTTTCAAACTTCACGGCACTACTCGAAATTGTGTAGTAGCCGTAAACCTTTTTATTCTCTTCTTCAGGTTTAACCGCAACAAAGGTGCGACCTAATCCGCCTTTGCTGTTTTGCAAAGCAAAGTTCTTGAGAAATTTATTTTTCTGATCATCCCCACAATCAAAATCGGCAATTAAATGTGCCTGGTTAAGTGATTCAATTTTATACACAACAAGTTACTCAATAATTAGCTGATTATGAATTTTTGCCGCTTGACGAAGTGCTTCATTTGGTTCGTCATCAGCATCAAGCATTGCCAAAAGTCTGTCTCGATCATGATTTGAAAGAGTTGTCACATATTCACGTTCCAAAACTTCGCTCGCCGAATTGAGCAGAGAGCGAGTCGCAAAATCGGTCAGAGTTTGCCCGGAAACAGCAATGGCTTTCTCAATAATTTCCTTTATATTGGACGAAATACGGATATGGATGTTTTCACTCTTTGAATGTTTTATAGTTGCATTTGCCATAACTCTTACCTCACTAATTTCCAATTATACAATAAGTGTGTTACATATTGCAACACGCATTTATTTGTGTAAAAACTATGTCAACCATTCAAATATTAACCTCAACCGACATCAGAAATTACAGTTCGCCACCACGTTTTGACAGTTTCCAAAGAAAGAAGTTTTTTGCTTTGCCGCTTGGTTTATTAAAGGAGGTCGAAGTTTTGCGAACTGCTTCCGGGAAAATCGCCTTTGTTTTGCAAAGTGGTTATTTCCGTGCTTCAAACCGCTTTTTTGGAAATCAATTTTATCCGGCGGATATTTCTTTTGTCGCCAATCGTTTAGCTCTGCCGGTGCCGATTTCTTTAGAAATTCCTAAACAAACTCTTGCCCGTCATCGCCAAATTATTAGCGAGTTTTTCGGTTTTCGCCGTTTAATGAAAGAAGATAAAGAGCAATTAGCTGCTGAAATTGCCAATTTTGTCAAACAATTTCATCGTCCGTCACAAGTCTTTCTCCAAACCATCAAAAAACTACAAGTTCATAAATTCATTTTGCCAAGTTACGATTTCTTTTCAACTATTATTTCGCGGGAGATTTATCGGCGCAAATTAGTTTTGAGTCAAATTATCAAAGAATCGCTTTCAAATGAACAAAAACAATTGTTGGATTCGTTGCTCGAAAAAGACGAAATAATTAAAGCAGAAGTAATTTCAGAAGCTGAATTGGAAGCTGTATCAGAAATCATAGAAACAAATTTTCGAGCCAAATTAACTTTGTTGAAAAATCCGTCACAATCATTGAAAGCGATGGACATTAGATCAAATCTCAATGATTGGAATGTCCTGCAATCAATTTATGACCAAGTTTCTGATGTCATCGCTAAACTTGATTTAAGTAGCGAAACTTTGCGTTATTATGCCAACGCCGTTTTGAAGTCCGAATTATTTCAAATCTCTCGGCAAAAAGATGAAACCCGATATTTACATTTGCTCTGCTTTATTGCTTCGCAAACTTTTGTTTATCAAGATGTGGTAGTTGATTCATTTCTCCAAACTGTGCAAAATGTGACTAATTCTGCGACTCAGGAACTGCGGGAAAAACTCTTTCGGGAACGCTCGGAAAAACGCTCACAACTTCGCTCCTTTTTGAACATTGTGCAAACTGACATCTTTCTTCCTTTGGTTTCGGTTGAACAAATTATGGCTGCCGAAACTTTGCCGATAGACGAAAAGATTGATCAAATCAAATCCGTTTTGCTGACTTTCCAAGATTCGCGTCCGACGGTTGAAAATCAAATTTCACAAATGTTGCTGGAAACCGATGCGAATTCTTCCGATTTAGAATTTTACGAAATTTTGCAACAAAAATCATTAACCCTCCAAAAGCGAACTGCCGATATTATCAGGCTTTTGCGAGTGGATGAGAAAACCGTTAATCAAGATTTATTGAAGGCTTTGCAATATTTTCAAGCAACTGACGGACATCTCGAAAAAGATGCCCCGCTCGGTTTTTTATCGGAAAAAGAACAAAAAGCCCTCAATTTGGTTGATCAAAAGTTTCCGATTTCACTTTACAAAATCTTGCTTTTTCAAAAAATCGCCCAAGGCATTAAATCAGGCAAAGTCAATTTTACCTCATCACACAAATATCGTTCTTTGGAAGGTTATCTGATTCCAATGAGCGAATGGAATGATAATGGATTGAACCTATTGAAGAAAGCAAGTCTTTCACAGTCCCAAGACTTTGCCAAGATTAAATCCAACCTCTCAAAAATTATTCATCAAAAATTCATTGAAGTTAATAAAAAGCTAAAAAACAATGAGTGGTTCAAACAAAAATCAGCGGAAGATTGGACAATTTCTACTCCACCTGTCGAAAAGACTGAACTTAGTGGTTTGAAACAATATTTTCCCAATCGGCAATTGGTTTCGCTCGGCGAAGTCTTTTCAACTGTCAACCAAGCCACTAATTTTCTCGAAGAGTTCAATCATTGGCAAATCTCAACTAAGCAAAAACGTCCGTCAAACCGGAGTTTTTGTGCTGCTCTGATTGGCTATGGTTGTGAAATCGGCATCGGAAAAATCTTGCATATCGCTAAAAATATCAACGAAAACGAACTCGAAAATGCGGTCAATTGGTATCTTTCCAATGAAAACTTATTGGCGGCAAACTCACGCCTGATTGATTTTATCGGACAAATGGAATTGCCGAATCTTTATCGCCGTCATCAAGATAAACTTCATACTTCGAGCGATGGTCAAAAATACGGCGTTTCCGTGCCATCACTTAATGCCAATTATTCCTTCAAATATTTTGGACAAGAAAAGGGCGTTTCGGTTTACAGTTTTATTGATGAAAGACATCTCCTGTTTTACTCAACTGTCATCAGCAGTTCGGAGCGTGAAGCAGCTTACGTTATTGACGGATTACTGCACAATGAAGCGGTTAAAAGTGATATTCATTCAACCGATTCGCACGGTTTTACCGAAGTTGTTTTCGCAGTTACTCATTTGCTCGGATTCACCTTTGCCCCACGCTTGAAAACGCTCTGCAAACATCAATTGTATTCGTTTGAAAAACGTAAAAGCTATGCTGATAAAGGCTTTAACCTGTTGCCTGATGCTTATATCAATACTAAAATTATTGAGGAAAATTGGGATTCAATTCTTAGATTTGTGGCGACCATCAAACTCAAAAGAACCTCCGCTTCGCAACTTTTTAAGCGTCTTAACTCATATTCAAATCAGCATCCGCTTTACCAAGCCTTGAAAGAATTCGGTAAAATCATCAAAACTTTGTTTATCTTGCAATATGTTGATGATGTTGAGTTACGCCAATCAATCGAAAAACAACTAAACAAAATCGAACATTCTCAACGCTTTGCGAAAGCTATCGCGTTCGGAAATAATCAGGAATTCTCCGAAGGCGACAAACAAATGCAAGACATCATTGCTAACTGTCGCCGCTTGATTGAAAATATGGTCATTTGTTGGAATTACTTATACTTAACGCAATCTTTGACCAAATTATCAAACGAAAATGAGAAGCAAGAACTGTTGGAATCATTCAAAAATAGTTCAATCATCACTTGGCAACACATTAACTTTCACGGCGAATATGATTTCTCGGAAGAAAAAACTAAAGATTCAATCGGATTTGACCTTCCCAAAATCTTAAGTTGGAAACTGGAAGAAAATGGGAAGTGAGAAATGACATTAAATACAATAAATATAACTATTTGTCCAAAAATCTATGGGACTTTTCTCCCGATTGTAGGAACTTACCCATAGTTTGAACAAAATTGAAATTATTTTTTCAGCGCGTCCCGAATAGATTTTGAATATTTGTCTTTTTTAACGGCGAGTCTTTGCACATAAATCTGCGTGGTTTTAATGTTGCTGTGTCCGAGTGCTTCCTGCGTGTCCGCCATACTTTCTGAAACTTCCGAAACGATTTTGGCGAAAGTATGACGAAGGCGATGAATGTGAAAATTTTTGATTCCGGCTTCCAAAGCATATAGTTTCATACGCCCGGCAAATCCGTGAGAGGTCAAGCCTTGACGATTGCTTTTACCCGCACCTTTATCGTGCCTCAGCCAAAGCGGTTCGTTTTTGCCGATAATATCCGTTCGATTCGTAATCTCTAAATACTCAAACAACGCCTTGTGAGTTGTTTGATCATCAAGTTCAAAATTTAAGAAATGCCCGCCTTTGACCCTAGCTTTGATAAAAAAACGGTCTTCATTTATTTCAATACTGTCTCCGCGAAGCCCGATAATTTCAGCACGCCTTTTTCCGGTGGCGACATAAAACTGCAAAATCGCGTGATCTCTAAGATGAACCGGCTGTTTGTCCAAAGCGTGATTTTCAACGATCTCTAGCAATTTTTTCAACTCCCGATGCGATAATGCTTTGACGCTTTCCGACTGAAACGGCTTGCTTGCTTTCGGCAGCGAAACTTTAGCCGGATTGATCGGAATAATTTTTATCATTCCGGCTTCGTTCCGTAAATATTCAAAAAATTGCGATAAAGCTGAAATCCGATTGTAAATTGTGCCGTCGGCTAATTTTTGAGTTTTGAGGTTCCAACGCCATTCTTCGACATCACCCGGCAAAACCTGTTCGGCTGATTTTCCGCAAAAATCAAAAAAATCGAACACGGCTTTCGATTTATCGTTACGAATATCGTTTGCCCGTTTCAGAGAAGAATTAACGGTTCGCGTCAGCCAACTTTCGACGACTGCACCCACATCAAGCGAAATTGAAAAGTTTTCAGGATTTGAAACCTGGAGTTCTTCGGTTAAATTCACAAACCCAGTTTAGTACAAATTTTGCCCGTAATCAAGGTTACACATTTATCCGAAATGTGTAACCTTTAAGAATTTTAATATTTAAATATCTAATTAATATTGAGATGGTCAAGTTATTCAAGACACAAAACTCTCTTTACTCCTCATTTTATTTTTAATTACTAACTCATTTTCAAACTGTATCGGACTCTTGTAACCCAAACTTGAATGTAGTCTGATTCGATTGTAATAACCTTCGATATAGCTGAAGGCTTCCGAGCGGGCATCTTCAACCGATTCAAAAATGTCGCCTTCGACCAATTCCGCCTTAAACCTTGAAAAGAAACTTTCCGCCTGAGCGTTATCGTAACAGTTGCCTTTGCGACTCATTGATTGACGAAAGCTACCGAGACAAAGCAGCCTTCGATATGCTGCGCTCGACATATTGACTGCCTCTGTCAGTGTGAATAATCGCTCCTTTGCCGATTAAGCCGCGCCGCTTTGCCTGAGTAAAAATGTCAATGATAAGTTGCGCCGTCATTCGCGTTCCCACTTTCCACCCGACGATCCGCCTGGTGAATTTATCCTGCAGCGTCGCCAGATAACAAAACTTTCCGCCCGCCAGCCGCAGATAAGTAATGTCGCCGACGAAGACTTTCCCGTTGGCAGTCAGTGCGTTTGCCGACGTTTGCAATAAATTCGGGCAAACCGGCAACCCGTGTTTGGAGTCGGTTGTCTGCGGCGTAAAACGCTTCAGGGCAATCGCCCGCAAACCTTCCCGCTTCATCACTTTTCTGACAAAATAGCGTCCGATTTTCAAGGAAGCCGCGATCCGTCGTGAGCCGTAACGCCGCCGCTGGCTCCCGAAATATTCCTTGACGTCGCTCGGCGGGGGCGGCTTTGACCGCGCTTTCCAGGTAGCTTGCGCCTCTTCGATAAGCATAGTAGCGGAACGATTAACCTTCATTACCCGGCAAAGCAGTTTAATCGGATAAGCCTCCTTCTGACTTTCAATGAACCGATACCGCGCTAACTTCCCTGCCGAAGATAATCGCCGCCTTTTTTAAGATTTCATTCTCCATTTCCAACTCGATGATCCGCTTCCGCATTGCTAACTTTTCCTTGTCCGGCTCACTGGCTTTTTGGATCAGTTCAGCTTTCCACTTATGAATCGTGTTCTAATTAACCCCGATTTCTCTGACAATCGAAGCCACCTATTGCCCGTCCAAATACTTCTTGACTGTTTGTTTTTTGAATTCCTGATCGTATTTTTGCATTCTCTCATTATAGCGAGAGTTTTGTGTATCGTTTCATTAGACCATCACATACATTCGTGTCCGGCATAATATGATCTAACGTATGTCATAATACTGCCTGTGTTTGCTGATGAATTGGATAAGCCGGTTGCGAAGTTTTATTCATAACCGATGCAAGACTTTCTCGACCGATAATCAGTAGCTTAACACGCTCTAATCACAATCTACCAGATAGCTGTTCATATAACCAATGTTGTAACTTTCACAACTTTCATTTGTAAAATTTGAAGTTCTGACATCTAACGAACAAGTGCCGTCTAAAACCTCTAACCTAAGCCAATAAGGATTTCCTAATTTAGCAGAGGCTTCTCCCTTTTCAATATCAAGTATTTTAACTTTTGAGCCTTCGTTCCAAATTGCTAAAATATTTGCCTCTTTTACCGAATGTTTTGGAGACGAACGAAGGTTTCCACCGCTTATAAAACCTGTGTCTCCAACATCGCAGGGCAGGAATTTCGCGGACGGCGGAAACGATGCCGTTTGAAACCGAACCTT
>CALMEH010000225.1 GCA_937863115.1 uncultured Acidobacteriota bacterium | reverse complement strand
AACCCGTGCGGCGTTAGCAAAACTCAAATCTAGCTTCATAATGCAGCCTTTTTGACGAATTGCTCGAATTTGTTCAAATCGAGAAAACCGTCAGGTAGTTCGGAAATGTAATCCGCCGGAATTTGGGCAAAATAATCATAAACTCCGCAACGAAAGCGAATTTTAGGATTGGGCAAGTGAATGTCAATCAAGATTCCGAATATACGAAATTTTCCGCTTTCGTCGCGGTCATCGGCACTGCTGAAATGAATCACGCCGTCGGGATGGGTATGAAGTTCAATGCACGCTTCACCGTATTCGCTGAGAGAATCATCGGCGATGGTTCGCGCCCATTGCCTTTCTTTTCCGATATTTTTCCAGCACCACTGACCGCTCGCTTCGTGCCAAAAAATGACGAAAACATCTTCCCGAAAATGAATAGAATCGAGACCTTTGCGTGCATTTTCCAGAATTTCGTGCCAAACAAGCCTCGGAATTCGCGGTTTGTGCCAGACAATTCCGCTTTTCGCTTCGGGCAAACCTTTAATCGGTTCACGGCAAACGGGCAGGCAAACGGAAAATTCACGACGTTTAGCGCGGATAAATAATCCGTTGCCCGCCAAAATATATTCGAACATTACAGCTGTTATAGGGTCTGTTGTGGCAGAAGCGATTTTATGCTCGACAAATTTCGGGACGAACGGTAAAACTCTTAAATTTGGGTTCATAATTTTAGAAATTTGAGGAATAATTCTTTTCTACGGCTTGCGCCCATAAATCCTCAATCGTGGCGTTTATTTCCAATAGCTCCGCCTTGGGAAATCGCCTTACTTTTTTCTTTGCTAAATCTAATAAAAGCCGCCGGACATCCTTTGGTTCTGATTCGCATTTTTGGGTTGAATGGTCGCGATTAAATGGCGTGTTAAAGATGAGATTCCAAATAGTATCAAGATTTTCGACTTTTGCTTCGGGAACTTCGTTACTGCCGAAACAGATTTTACCGCTCGAATTGCCACCGATATTGGGTAGCGGCGCAACAAAAAGTTTGGTTTTTGGAATGACATTTTTACCTTTCGCCGCCCACAAATAAAATTCCTTGGCGCGACCGAACAAAATCAGAGTGGGTAAAGGTATCGTGATTTCCGCAACCTCGCCGCCTTCAGTTTCAACAAAAATCGTTCTTATTCCGGCAGGCTCAAAGGAAAGTGTATAATTGCCTTCCGGCTCTTCGCGGTAACGCAAAATCTTCCGCGCAATCCAACCCGTATCAATGCGGTATTCACGAAAAGCACGGGCGATTTGCTGACTCGACAGGGCTTTAGCGGTTTCTTTTTCGCCTTCGATGCGTTTGAAAAGATATTGACCGGGGAGAAAATACAAAGCTCCAAGGGCATCCGGGGGCGGTGAAAGTAAAATCGAATGTTTCATAATTCTGATTTTTACTAACCGCTTTTTTTCAGAAAGGATATGAAATAGCGTTTGAGGAAGTTGTCATTGGATCCGTATCATCGGAATCCGGCAAAAAAAGAAGAGCTTAATTATTTTCTTTTTTTAGAATTGAATATTACCCAAACTCAAAAACTTCATAACTTATTCTAATGAATACCATTATCCAAAATTATGAATTTAAATCTACTTATTTAGAATTATGAATTTTTGAATTTCACGATTAATCGCTTTCAAATGCTTTCCCCCTAAGAAGAATTCGCACAATAACATCTTTGTTTTCAACCATTTAATTGAACCTCTGCCAATGCTTGATCGAATGGACAAAAAAGTTTGATGAATGCACGGCTATGGCAGATGCCCCAAATTTTTAGCTCATGAAAAAAAATAATAGGCACGTTTTTTGTTTAGATAAATTCTGAAATCTCCCTGTAAATTTAACTAACATTAACTAGCCGATGTTATTTAATTTGAAAACGGTAATCGGTCAAACTTATATAAAGTTTGATGTTCCGATTATTTAGGCTGGAAGGAGAAATTTATGAAATCCAGTTACAGAAACGCAGTTAATTACTCCAGTTTAAAAAAATTTGTTGTCTCGGTCTTCGTTTTGATTTTATTTAGCTCTCAGTTATCGGCGCAATGGGCATCAACTGACTTTTTGGTGACTGATTATTTCGGCAGAATTGCGGTTTATAATCAAAATCTTGTTTTTCAACGTTATCTCGATTCGGATTTTCCGAAAGTGACAGGTTTGGATCTTTCTTCCAACGGAACTCTTGTCGCTGTCGGGCAAACAGGTCGCATGAAAACTTATAATTCAGCAGGAACTGTTCTCTTGGATATAACCGACGCAAACATCGGAGATCCGATAGACGTAAAAACAAGTCCGTTCGGATTGTTCCATATAGGAACAATGGTTTCAAATCTATCCGTTTCAGAATTTTCAATGGCGGGAATTTTTAACCGACACATC
This sequence comes from uncultured Acidobacteriota bacterium, assembly GCA_937863115.1. Classification (GTDB taxonomy): domain Bacteria; phylum Acidobacteriota; class Blastocatellia; order Pyrinomonadales; family Pyrinomonadaceae; genus CALMEH01. The sequence goes on along the minus strand of CALMEH010000225.1, from coordinate 1,193 downwards.
GGAAACAAACAGTATGGCGGTATTGCTATCGTCGGTAACACTTTATGGGCGGGCGGAAATCGTGTGCCGGGAATAATTGATATATTCGATATTCAAAGCGGTGCGCTAATCTCGACTATTGTTTTAGACAACGGACAGATTAATGCGGCTTCGATGCGGTTTAGCCCTACAACTAATACTGTTTTGATGACTGATCTCGGCACTGATAGAATTTATGAAAGAACCGCAACCGGCACTTTTGTAAGACAATTTGACCAAGTTATGGGTGTTTTTGGAGCCACACGCGGACCGGGCGGCGACGTTTATGCAGTAACCGGCTCTCCGTCTCAAATATGCCGATGGCAGGCAACCGGCACTCTGGCTTCCTGCGCTTTAATTAACACGACGGTAACAGATGCCATCAATATTGTTTGGGCAGGCGGTTTAGTGCCGACCGCGGCGCAAGTCAAAGTATCAGGCAGATTAATCAAAAACGGCTCAGGTGTATCTAATTCCATTGTGCGTTACACAGACCAAAACGGCACGATTAATTCTGCCCGAACCAATCAGTTCGGTTACTTTACTTTTGAGGAAATTGAAGCGGGACAAACTTATGTATTTCAGGCGACAGCAAAAAATTGCGTGTTTACACCGCAAATTATCACCGTTAATGAAGATCTGACGGACTTGATCTTTGCTGCACAAGAATGAGTGTCGATATTGCCCGAGGCTTTTCCTTTTTTTAGAAAAGTCATTTTGATTTGGAAATCGGGATTCTCGAAATAATACTGGACAGAATCCCGATTGAAAAAATTAATTCATTTCAAATTGAATTTAGTTTTTGCCTTCAATAATTTTTTTTCAAATCAAAAACTAATGACTTTTTCTTTAAGATTCATTATGTTTCGGGATTATTCCGTCATTCCAAAGCGAGATCATTTCATTCAAAATTTCCATTGGATTTGCTTCAATCAACTCATCAAGAAGTTCAGTTTTCTTGAGTATTTCACCCGCTTGCTGATAACTTTCAGTTAAAAATTGAATCGTTTTTTCATCCCACGAATAAGTTTCATAATATTGGCAATTCGTGTTATCAAGCCACGGCGATCCGGTTGAGTGATCTACCACATCAAAAACATTGAGATATAACCCGATTCTACCTGTTTTTTCCAAGTTCCAGATTTTATCGAATGAATAGCGGTGGATTTCGGGGA
>CALMEH010000224.1 GCA_937863115.1 uncultured Acidobacteriota bacterium | reverse complement strand
TTTTTCTACCTGATTGAAACCGTCAAAGTAAAAGTTGTGGCATTTCCGGGATTTTCAATACAAACCTCGTTATCGCCCTTAGTTGTTGTTGTTTCGTAACTTGTTCCACCTTTATACGGACTCGCTCCCATATAAAAAAGAAATTGTGCATCGCCACTTCGGGAGCGCAATTTTGCTTTAAGCCATTGTCCCTCATTTGCGCTCAAAAAATAACATTTTGAGCCATTCTTGGCGATTGTTCCCGTAACCGTTGCGGAACTTTTTCCGCGTGCAAAACGAATGCGTGTTTGGGCTAAAATATCAGAACTTGAAACGATTAAAATTATCGTCAACACTAAAATTTTTATTGCCTTTTTGTCTTTGATTTTCATAATTATTAGGTTCATTCAGCTATTTTTCTTATTCAAAAATTTCGACTTTTTTAACGCTTCAAACTAAAATTTCCGCCTTTGCTTCTGCCATTCATCGTCAGATTGTTTTCTGCCAGAGTCAAAATGTAGGAATCATAAATTATAATATCGTAAGGATCGTCTTTGCGGACACCGCGAAGCGTAACACGGCGATTTGCCGGATTATAAACGCCCTGCACATATTCGGTTGCGCTTGTGCCAATTTTATCAGTCTTTTTCGGATTATTTGTGCTTTGCAAATTCCAAATGATAGAGCCGCTCATTCTTCCGCCGCCCTCGTCGGTCAAATTTACGGATGCCGTAAAATATGTGCGATAAGTTCCCGTCGAATTCCAATGCCCCGACCAACTTCCCGCGGGATTCAGATTCGGATTGATTTTCGGTTGTTCCGCCGTCGGATTCGTTTTCGGTGTATTTTTCGCCAAATCGTTTTCGGCGCGATTTGTGTTTTCCGTCGGCGTGTTTTCGGTTTTTGCGTTTTGATTAACATTTTCCTTTTTCTCGTCCTTTTCACCGCCTCGCGTCAGCAAAAACGCGCCCATTCCAACAACCGACGCGAGCAAAACGCCAATAACTAAAAATAGCCATTTTGAATTATCTTTCGGCGCATTTTGGATCGGAATTTGCGCCGAAAACTGGGGGCGCGAAACAACTTGTGTTGTTTGATTATCGCCGGTTGGGATAACAAACGGATTTGCACCCGTGTCCGAAACGAGCAAAAGCGTTGTGCCGTCGTTCATACAAAAAACATTATCGTCGGAATAAAATTGATTACAGAGTGGACATTTTTTCATCTGATTTTTACCTAGCGTTTTAAAATGATTTGTGCGAATGATAACCGATTTTTGTCTGAAAAGACAATATAAAGCCGCTTGATTTGGCAAGGCTTCAACAATTTATGTTTTAGCTTTTGCTAAATTTCTGTTACAATCTCGGCATAATTCATAATAACCGCGAGTTTGTAAGAAATATGATTTGTCCAAACTGTCAAGCAAATAATGAAGACGCAAATGTTTTTTGTATCGTTTGCGGCACGATGTTGAGGAATACGGGAGCGTTGATTGGCGATACCAAATCGCCGACGCTGAGTTTCCAGAATCAGTCAAACGAAATTCCGACTGTTTTTGCCCAAAGCAATCCGAACATTCCGCCAACGCAGATTTACGGCAACCCGAATTCCTTTGCGGGAAACAATTTCACACCTTTCGCCGTGCCGAACGCAACACAGCAGACGGCGGGAAGCGGTAAAAAAGCGGCTCTGCTTGCCGTGCTGATTTTCTTCGGACTTGCCGCTTTGAGTGCAGGCGGTTATTTTTTGATAACAAAAACCTCAGTTAAATCCGAAACTTTGCCGACGCATCTCGGAATGTTTGTCCAAAGCCTTGATAAAGATAAAGTTGCCGAAATTAAAAAGAAAGATTACACAAATGCACTTGTCGGCAAGGACGAATTACTTAAAGACGACGATTTACCGAGTGCGGAAGGCAATCCGAATCTGCTTTTATATTCTGACTCAAAGGAAATTTCGCCAAGTGATTTGCGGCTCATCCAATTAGACACGATAAAATCGGACGGCACAATGAAAGAACTTGATTTTCAAGCCGCGCCCGTTGACGACAAACCCGACATCAAACGCATCCGCATTCCTGACGGCTTGGCAAACGGTAAATATGCTTTTGCAATTCTTGACGGGCATCTTGACGAAGGGAAACATAAGTTTTGGGCTTTCCAAATAAAAAATTCGGACAAGGCAAACAATGATTCGACATTAAAATCCACGACAGTATCGCTCAAACCGAAAGAGCAAAAAAATGATACGCCAACACAAACAAATACTCAGGTTGTGCAACAACCCAGCGTTCCGCCGCCTGTGGGTTCAACATCTGCAACTTTGAAAAGCAATAATGTCATTTTCAGAAGCGGACCGACGCAAAATTCAGCGGCACTCGGCAAACTGAGTCGCGGGCAAAAGGTTTATGTGATAGGGTATTCGAGTCAATACGAATATTTTACAAGTCAAAAATCCGGCGAAACTATGTATTCAAACTATGCGGAAGTTCAGACCCAAAACGGTAAAAGAGGCTGGGTTTATGCGGCTTATCTAAGATAATGAAAATAAATAAATTCCCGCTAATTGTTTTAATTTTCGGTGGCATAATTTTGTCGGGTTGCGCCAAAAAAGAGAATTGGGAAACCTTTCCGGCAAACAAAACGAACGGCGCGGGCGGAGCGTTTGAGAAAAATTTGCCGTCGGATTTTCAAATTCCGACGGAAACGGTCGGGAAAAAGATGCTTAAAGAATACGGCGCGGTCTTTGTTGCGCGGGGCGATGCCCTTCCGCCGAAGGTTGTGATCTTTAAGGACGAGGCGGAGGTTTCATCTTTCCAATCTTCGCTTAAGATTTCTTCCGAAAGAATCGGTTCTTTCACGCTCGAACTCCAAACTCCGGCGATGAATGCCCTCAAAGAAGCGATTGCGGAAGCTAAACAGTCAAATCTGAACATCACGCCGCGCGGCGAAGATTCGGCAAAGAGAACTTACGGCGAAACTGTCAAATTATGGGCAAGCCGCGTTAATCCCGGACTCGAACATTGGGTTTCAAAGGGCAAATTGCAAAAGTCGGAAGCCGATAAAATCAAAAATCTTTCCCCCTTTGAGCAAGTCGCGGAAATCTTTCAACTCGAAGAACAAGGAATGTTCTTTGCGAAAGATTTATCGAAATCAATTATTTTTTCAGTCGCGCCGCCCGGAACTTCGCAGCATCTTTCGCTTCTCGCGCTCGACGTGAACGAACACGACAAAAAACAAGTCCGCGACATTTTAGCCAAACACGGTTGGTTTCAAACCGTAGTTTCCGACTTGCCACACTTTACTTATTTAGGCGTAAAAGAAGCGGAACTTTCAAATCTCGGCTTACGAAAAGATAATTCAACTGACCGCGTTTATTGGGTTCCCGCGATGTAATGTTCAAAGTCCACGCTTCAGCGTGCCGCAAATGCGGGCGAAGCCTCGCGTTTGCCCATCGCCGATTGGCTTGAGTTTTAATCAACGCCGTAACCGTTTCGCCTCCTCGCTGGCGGTTTGCACGCTGAAGCGTGGACTCTAAACTAAGGAATGTATTGCTTCGGCAAAGGTTTATCCGTTGCAAGTCCGAATGATGTAACCAAAATTCCGGCAGTCGAACGGTTCAGATACCAAACGCCGTTGCGATAAACAGCCACGTCATCCTTGCCGTCGCCGTCGTAATCACCCGGAACGGGAACGTCCGAAGAACTTCCGAAAGTTGTAACCGAAAATCCGCCCGAGCTTCGCAAGACATACCAATTTCCTTCCGACGGACGATACACCGCAACATCATCTTTATTGTCGCCGTCATAATCCGCCTGAACGGGCGCGTCCGAAGAAATTCCGAAACTGACTACCGAAAATCCGGCGGTTGATTGCAGAAGATACCAAAGTCCCCCGCGATAAACTGCCGAGTCGGTTTTGCCGTCTCCATCATAATCGGCGGCAACCGGAACATCGGTAGAAATGCCGAAAGTCGTCGTCGAAAACCCGCCTGAACTACGGCGAACATACCAATTTCCTTCCGACGGACGATAAACTGCTTGGTCGGCTTTGCCGTCACCGTCAAAATCTCCGACTTGCGGAATGTCCGTGGCGAGTCCGAAGCTGACAACTTCCGCCGCGCCGTTACTGCTTCGGAAAATATACCAAACGCCATCGCGGTAAATCGCCGTGTCTGTCTTGCCGTCGCCGTCGTAGTCCGAAGGCGTGAGCTTATCATTTGCAAGTCCCCAACCAACGACGGTAAATCCGGCAGTCGAACGATTTAAATACCAATTCCCTTCCGACGGACGATAAACCGAAACGTCTGTTTTGCCGTCGCCATCGAAATCGGCGCGTGATTTAACCGTTGTCGGGGCGTTGCAATTATAAGTTCCGGCAACTTCGACGTTATCAACCCACCAACCGATTGAGCCGGTGTTTGTGTCTTCGCCGAAAATCCAGCGAAGTTGCACATTTTGTCCGGCAGCGGCGGCGGGAAGCTGAATCTTGCTCGTAATAAAGCCGTTTGAGTTTCCGGTCCACGCGCTTCTGCCAGAAATCGGATTGTTTGCCACAACTCCGACCGCCGATGTATAGCCGTTTTCGATAAATCTTCCGCCGGCAGTGATGACATCCGTAAATGTGCCGCCGTTAATGCTGATTTCAAACGCGCCGCCGTCCCAACCGTCTTCGGTATTGAAATTATTGCGGAAAGAAACAACCGCCGCCGAAGAAATAATCGGGATTGTCGGCGAAGTTAAGGTTGCGCCGCCGATGAGCGCGGTGTTCGGCGTGAAAGCCGAATTCGGCGCGGAATTAACCGTGTTCGTAACGGTTGCAAAACTAATTCCGCTTCCGGCTTGAGCAGTTGTCCAACCTGCCGGAAGATTCGGCGCGGTTACGCTGTCAAAGTTTTCCGGAAAAGTCGTAACCGGAACGCCGATGATTATTGTTCGCGTAAAGCTCGTCGGTCCGAGACTGCTCGCTACATTGAATGTCAGATTAATTGCGCTTCCGCACGGCGTATTTGCCGGAACTGTGTAGGAAACGGATTGCGTGGCAGTCGAATTAT
>CALMEH010000223.1 GCA_937863115.1 uncultured Acidobacteriota bacterium | reverse complement strand
AAGAATTTTCGTGTGATTTACAACGGCGCGGACGAAAAAAGGTTAAAACCGAGCGGAAAGTCTTTGCGCGAAGAATTAAATTTAGACGAAAACGCTTTGATTATCGGAATGGTCGGAAATTTCTATCGTGCCGAGCGCAAAGATCAGATTACTTTGGTTAAATCTCTGCCGAAGGTTTTTGCCGAAATCGAAAACGCGCATTGTGTTTTTGCAGGGAAAATCGAATCGGGCGCGGAAGATAAATTTGCCGATTGTATGAGCTTTTGCATCGAAAATAAAATCATCGAACGAGTGCATTTCTTGGGCGCGAGAAATGATATTCCCGATGTTTTGGACGCGCTCGATGTGTTTGTTTTTTCGTCTTTGCACGAAGGTTTGCCGGTTGCGGTTTCGGAAGCGATGTTATCGAAAGTCCCGATGATTGTTTCCGACATCGAACCGCTTCTCGAAGCATCTGCAAACGGCAAATATGCTGAAGTTTTTGAAGTAAAAAACGCAGAAATGTTGAGCGAAAAAATTATCAAATTGCTCAAAGACAAAAACGGGCGCGAAATGTTGGCAAATCGCGCTTACGAATTTGCGAAAGATAATTTCAGCATCGAAGCGCATTTGCGCGAATTAAAAAAACTTTACGAATCGTTATAATTTTTACGGAATACGAACCGCATTAACAATTTCTTTCAAGCAAAAATTACAAAAGATTCCGCGCCTCGACGCTGGCGCGGAATAGAAAGGAAGCGGTTGGTATTTTTGAAGAGAATTCGCTGGCTGCTTCCTTCAATTTTTATGCAGGTGTCGGAATCAGCGAAAACGCGCTGATTAAGCCGACGCAAATGGCGAGAACGGCGTAAATTATCGCAATCGCTTTGTTATCTTCTTCAATCTGCATCGGAATTATCCAATATAAAATTTTAAACAGAATAATCTGCAAAACGCCGACTACGCCTGCCCAAATTAGAAAATCAACGTAATTTACGCCGTGATATGAAACCGAAAGCAGCGGCAACGTAAAACCGATAAGCGCACCGCTGAGGGCGATTGCCGGCGCGACGTTGCCGGCTTTTATTTGCTCCTGTTCGTGATACGGCGTGAGCCATTGATAAATTTTTCCGAAAACGCCAAGCATTGCAAGACTCGAAAAAGTGTATAAAAGGAAATTTCCCAAAGCCTCAAGTGTAATATATTTCATCTTTTCTCCTTCTGATTTTTTGTCCGCGAAACACGCAAAATACACTAAAAAGCATTTAAAGTTTCGTGTCTTTCGTGTGTTTCGCGGGCAGAAAAAATCTTTTAATTTACAAAATAATGCGGCACGAAATGCGAATTGTTGCCGGAAACTATGTTTCGATCTTCGCGGATGCCGATTCCTGCCGCCGAGTCGCCGATAACCCACGAGCCGATAACTGCGTTCCAGCCTTGAAAATTCGGCAATGAAACAAACTCTTGATAAATGTAGCCGTCCGCGTCATATTGCGGCGCGTGATGCGAACCTGCAATGAGTGAATCGGCGAATGTTCCGGCAAATTGGACGTTTGCGCCTTCTCTGCCAAGAATCGGTTTTTTGACAAAGCGATGTTGAAAGTCCACATTCGGCTTGTCATTTTCAAAAAATGCGGGCAGTAAATTCGGATGATTCATATATTTTTGCCACAAAACAGGCAAAATCGCCTTGTTTGACAGAAGCATTTTCCACGCCGGTTCAAACCATTTTGTGCGACAATCAATGACGAATTCGCCGAAAGGTTCGCGCATCATCCATTCCCACGGATAAAGTTTGAAAGCGTATTCGACAGCCTTTTCCGCCGTGTCCGTAAATTCGACGCGATGCGCGTTATAGCCGAGGTTTTCAATCTCTTCGATGTGAATTTCCCAACCGCCTTGCGCCGCTGTTTCCGCAATATATTCCAAGTTTCCCCAGTCTTCGTAATGCCCGTCTTTTGAAGCGAAAACGTAAAGCATCGGATTTTCGTGCGGTTTGATTTCGCTCCAACGCGCAATTAATTTTTCGTGAATACTGTTAAATTGGTCGCGGTGCGGCACGTTTTCCGCTTCTTCGAGCCAATGCCATTGCGCGACTGCCGCTTCGAGCAAAGCCGTCGGCGTGTCGGCGTTATATTCAAACATTTTTATCGTGCCGAGTGTCGGTTCAAAGAGCAAATCGAATCTGCCGTAAATGTGCGCGTCGCCATTTTTCCACGAATATTCGATTAGCGATTTTGATTCATTGTTTAATCGAAAACCGTCAGGATAATCGCCCGATTCGATAATTTCTTGCGCGGTTTCAAGACAAATTTCGTGCAGATTTTCCGTTGCCGCTTCGATGTCTTCGATTTCCTTGAGCGTAAATTCGTAAGCCGCGCCTTCTGTCCAATACGGCGTGCCGTCGGTTGAAGGAATATCGTGATATTGAAACCCGATTTCGTCTAATCTTTCGGCGTAATTTTCGCGCTTCTTAAATTCTTTGCGAATCATTTT
>CALMEH010000222.1 GCA_937863115.1 uncultured Acidobacteriota bacterium | reverse complement strand
GACAACGAACACGCAACCGCAGACGAAAAAGCCCGAAACGAAGAAAAAATAAAACTAACTGATAATAATAAATGGTTAATTGCGATAATCGAAAGAATAAGCAATTAACCATTTACAATTACTTGGTATGGAGAATTTCACTATGAAAAAACTGACAATAATTTTTGCAATATTTATAATTGCGCTAACTTCACAAATTGGATTCGGACAAACGAAAGAAGAGCAACAATCGTTACTCATCAAAGCGGCGAAATTTTTGGAAGCAAAGCCATTTGATAAGGACGCAAAAGACATTCGCGGCTGGGCTTTGCGCTATGTGATTGAAACTAAAGATGTTTCGATTATTATTTGTGCCGGCGATTTAACAAGACCTACATTGGAAAAAAAGAACAAATACGGAAGCGAGTTGTTAGCGCAATATACAATCGGAATGGCGGCTTTCAAACTTGAAAATCCGAGCAAAAAAGATGACGAAAACGCCGCACAACTTGCCGGAATCGAAAGTATGCTTCGCGCATATGAACAAATGGTCAAAGAAAAACCAAAAGCCAAGTTTGCTGCAATGGATGATATTATTGCCAAACGTGACAAAGGCGAATTAAAGGGTTTAGTCGAAGCCTCAAATTGCGGCAAGAAGTAATTTTTATTGAAGCGAAAAATTATGAAAAAACGACTTATTACTTTACATTTAGTTTTGTTTGCGTCGTTTTTTTCGTTTTTATGCCACGCCCAAACCAGAGAAGAACTTCAAAAAGCACAACAATTTTTCGACGAAGGAAACGCGGCTTTTAAGCGCGGCGAAATTCCGTCGGCGATTGAAAATTTGACGAAGGCGATTGAGTTTTATCCGCAGTCTTCACAGCTTTTTAATGCTCGCGGAATGATGTTTGCGGAACAATCCAAATTCCCCGAGGCGATAAAAGACTTTGATAAAGCCATTGAGATTTATCCGAATTTTGCCGAAGCGTTTGATAATCGCGGTTCGGCTTATAAAAGTTCGGGCAACCCGAATCAAGCGATAAAAGATCACACGAAAGCCATAGAAATCAATCCGCGAATGGTTTCGGCATATAATAATCGTGGAAACGCTTATCGGGCGATTCGAGATTTTAACGCGGCAATCAAGGATTTTGACAAAGCCATCGAACTCAATGCCGTTTCCGCGGACGCATATTCAAATCGCGGAAGCGCATTTCAAGAAAGCGGAAATTCTGCAAAAGCGATCGAAGATTTGAACAAAGCGATTTCGTTAAATCCGAACGCCGCAAGATTTTACGCCAATCGCGGAAATATTTATACGCTAATGAAACAATACGATTCGGCGTTGGCGGATTTGAACAAATCGCTCGAATTAACGCCGAATCCGCTTGCTTTTTACGGTCGCGCACAACTTAATCAAACCAGACAAAATCTTGACGAAGCCATAAACGATTACACAAAAGCCTTGGAAATTAATCCGAATTTTGCCGAAGCATACAACAATCGCGGATTGATCTACCAAACTAAAGGCAATTTAGATGCGGCATTGCAAGATTTTACAAAAGCCGTTTCGCTCAACGAAAAAAACGGCATTTATTATTTTAACCGCGCAACTATCTATGTTTTGAAAAAAGATTTTTCATCAGCCGTGAGAGATTTCACGAAAACGATCGAGATTTTTCCGCTCTGGGCAGAAGCCTTTCGCCGCCGTTCGGACACATACAAAAAACTCGGTCAGAAAAAACCGGCAGAAGCAGATTTGAAGAAAGCAAAAGAAGTCGAAAGCCGAAATTTTAATCCGGCAAATGAAACTGCGGTGATTATTTCGCAATAATTTTTGTTAAAGATAGGTGCGTAAAGATGAAAATCGTCGAATCGGCGTGAAAATCGCCATTGCGAGAGTGAAAATCACCGTTGCAATGATGAAAATCGCAAATTTGGCGTGAAAATCTACTTTTCAGAGATGAAAATCGCCGTTTACAAGGTGAAAATCATATCTTTGAGTGTGAAAATCCAATATTTAGGATGAAAATCGCAAATTTAGTGCGAAAAGGTTAAATTTAGTTTAGACAGATTATAAATATAAGTAATGGAACAAGTAAAAATCGAAATTATCGGCGGCAGTAGTTTGTAAATTTATATGTCAAAAGTTAATAAAATCGAATTTCAAATTTTATCGGGCAAATCCGATGCGAAATTTGATTTTGAAATATAAACTTGGAGCAAGCGATGAGTAAATACGAAATTATAATTTATTGGAGCGAAGAAGACCGAGCGTTTATCGCCGAAGTTCCTGAACTCGCGGGCTGTATGGCTGATGGCGAAACTTACAGAGCAGCGTTGGCAAATGCTGAAATTATTATTGAAGAATGGCTTGAAACGGCGCGTGATTTAGGTAGAAAAATTCCCGAACCGAAAGGCAGATTGGTTTTTGCTTAAAATTAAATTTGGGTTCGATTAAGGAGAAAAGCAAATGAAAAACGTCTTACTCTTATTAATTCTGACAAGTGGAATGCTTCACATAATTAGTTGCCAAACCACTGAAAGTCAGATAAATAAAAATCTCACAAATGAAAATCAAATAAATAAAAATCAGAACAACACTCAAGTTCCGAGTGATAAAGAGAGATTTATTTCAACTGTTCAATCTCTTGAAGAAAACCCATTTGCCGAAACAGCAAAACAAAATCGTAGTTGGGCGTTAAAATATTCGGAAGATATTAAATATCCAACCTGTGAGACTATCTTTAAACTATTTCTTGCAAAAGATGTAAGAGGGGAAGTCTTGACGCAATTTTTAATAAAACTTGCTGCTTATGAACTTGAGAATTCAGGGAAAAAATATAATACAATTGATTCTCATACCGTTGCTTTAGCAAGTGCTACGAATGTTTATGAGAAAATTTTAAAGAATGATCCAAGCGCAAAATACGGATATTTTGACGCTTTAGTTGATATTAGAAATAAAAACCAGTTGGCGGAATCATTGAAAGACGCAAATTGTAAATAGAAAAATTATAAAATGGAACAAATAAAAATCGGAATTATCGGCGGCAGTGGTTTGTATCAGATGCCGGAGTTGAAAAATGTCAGAGAAGTTGAAGTTGAAACGCCGTTTGGCAAACCTTCAGATGCTTTTATTATTGGCGAATTGGAAAATGTGACGGTCGCATTTTTGCCTCGGCACGGACGCGGGCATAAACTTACGCCTTCGGAATTGCCGTTTCGTGCAAACATCTATGCGATGAAAATGCTCGGCGTAGATTATATTTTGTCGGTTTCGGCGGTCGGAAGTTTGCGCGAAGATTTTGCGCCGACTGATTTTTGCATTCCAGACCAATTTTTTGACCGAACTCGCGCACGCGCACACGAATCAACATTTTTCGGCGAAGGAATTGTCGGACACATCACGTTCGCGCATCCGGTTTGCTCGGAATTGGGCGATATTTTGGAAGAATCTTGTAAAACCGTCGAAGATTTGAAACTGCATCGCGGCGGAACTTATATTTGTATGGAAGGTCCGGCGTTTTCGACAAAAGCCGAATCAAATGTCTATCGCAAATGGGGAATGGACATTATCGGAATGACGAATTTGCAGGAAGCAAAACTCGCGCGTGAAGCCGAAATTGCTTATGCAACGCTCGCGCTTGTTACGGATTATGATTGCTGGCACGAAGAACATGACGCGGTTTCGGCGGAGATGGTTATCGGATATTTGCAAAAAAATGTTCGCAACGCGCAACTTGTTTTGAAGGAAGCCGTAAAAAGAGTTGATGCAAAAGAAACGCCGAATCCGTTTGAAGGCGCAACCCGAAGCGCGATTTTTACTGCGCCCGACACTTGGAATCCCGCAACTTTGAAGAAATTGGACGCGATTATTGGCAAATACGCGGCGAAATAAACACGATAGCAGATGATTGTTCACATCAACGGAATGCCCGGAGTTGGGAAACTGACGGTTGCAAAGACATTGGCGACAAAATTAAATTTCCGCTTGATTGATAATCATTTGCTCATTGACCTTGTAACAACAGTTTGGAAACACGGCAGTGCCGAATATCTTTCAATGCTCAAAAAAATTACGGGCGTTGTTTTGGAAGAAATTGCCAAAAAGCCGAATGAAATATTTATTTTCACAAATGCTTTATCGGCTGAACTTGAAGAAGACCGAGAACGATTTGACCGTTTGAGCGGGTTTGCAAAAGACAAAAACATTCCGTTTGTTCAGATATTTCTAGATTGTGATTTGGAAGAAAATCAACGGCGAATTGTTTCAGAAGAGCGTAAAACCAAAGGCAAGCTAATGAACGCGGACGAGTTGGAAGAAATTCACAAAAACTATACAATTTATCATCCGCCGACTAAATTTGCGCTAATCATAAACATTACAAATTTATCGGCTGAAGAAGTTTCGGGTCAGATTGAAAGCTACGTTGAAAAGATTTCAATGTAACAAACTTTGAGTAAAGTCGGCGCATCCAAAGGCTTTGGAGATGAACTAATTTTATGAAAAAAGCAATTTTATTTTTAAGTTTATTCGCTTGTCTTTTCTCGTTTTCGGGGCAGATTTTCGCGCAAAGGCAGATCGAAGTGCAAGTCCAACGCGACCCGATTTTGGAAGCGGACGCTAATCATAACTTGGAAGCGGCGCAACTTTATTTCAAAACGCGCAAGGCTTACAAAGCTGTTTTGATGCGCTTTGAGGAAACCTTCGCGGCTTATCCCGATTATTCCAAGATGGACGAATTTCTCTATCTTGCCGCAATGAGCAGTTATTATCTTTCGGAAGGCAAAGGCAAGCAAAAGATTGATTTGAACAGACTTTCGGAAGAAGAAAAGAAAAAATACGCACCCGAAAAACTCCGCGAAGATGCCGTTGCGTATTTCGCAATGATAATCGAAAAATACCCGCAAAGCCGTTTCAAAGCCGATGCTGAAAAGATTTTGAAGGAAATTCAATCGAAAAAGTAAATAGTAAATGGTGAATAGTAAATAGAAAACCGAAATCTATTCACTATTTACTATTCACCATTTACTAAAATGAATCTTAATCAAGTTACGATTTATACAGACAAACCGCTCGAAACTGCCGAGTTTTATTGCAAATTAGGTTTGCAAATTATCGTTGACAGTTTGCCGCGATATGCGCGTTTGCTGTGTCCTGACGGTGATTCAACGCTTTCGATTCACACGGCGGAAAATGTGGAAAATTCATCAAATATCGTCCTTTATTTTGAATGCGCGAACTTGGACGAAAAAGCTAAAGAACTAAAAAATCTCGGTTTAGAGTTTGAACAAGAACCGCAAGACGAATCTTGGCTCTGGCGCGAAAGTTATCTGAAAGACCCAAGCGGAAATCGAATTTGTCTTTTTTACGCGGGCGAAAATCGCCAAAATCCGCCGTGGCGTGTAAAATAAAACTTTTCATATAAAATTCACAGGAAAATTATTAAAATATGTCTTTAACAGTTGTAGGTTCGGTCGCGTTTGACGCTTTGGAAACGCCATTTGGCAAGCGCGATAAGATTCTTGGCGGTGCGGCGACGCACTTTTCTTTGTCGGCGAGTTTTTTTACTGATGTAAATGTCGTCGGCGTGGTCGGAAACGATTTTACGGAGGCGGAAATGGACGTTTTTGAGCGGCATCACGTCAACACGGACGACATCGAGCGCGTTGCCGATGGCAAAACTTTCTTTTGGCGCGGGCGTTACGATTACGATTTGAACACGGCGCACACGCTCGAAACTCAGCTTAATGTTTTTGAGACTTTTGAGCCGAAATTGTCCGAAGCGTCGAAAAACAATCGTCTTTTGTTTCTCGCAAACATTGTTCCGATGATTCAAAAAGATGTCCGCGAACAATGCCCGAAAGCGGAATTTGTGGCGATGGACACGATGAATTTTTGGATTGATTCGATGAAAGACGCGGTTATCGAAACTATCAAAGTCGTTGATTGCGTGATAATTAACGATGCCGAAGCGCGTCAATTAGCCGACGAGCCGAACATTCATAAAGCGGCGAAAAAGATTTTGTCTTGGGGACCGAAAGTGATTGTCATCAAACGCGGCGAATACGGCGCGGCACTTTTTACCGACGGCGAATATTTTGCAATTCCGGCTTATCCTTTGGAATCAGTTTTCGATCCGACCGGCGCAGGCGACACTTTCGCGGGCGGTTTTATGGGATATTTGGCGGCGCAAGATACGATTAACAAAGATTCTTTGCGGCGTGCGATGATTTACGGTTCGGTAATGGCTTCGTTTAACGTCGAACAATTTGGCACGGAGCGTGTTGATGCTTTGAGTTATCTCGAAATCAATCAGCGTTTCAGTGACTTTAAATTGTTCACGCATTTTGACGACGTTCCTTTTGAAAAGGCAAATTCTGCGGCTTAAAGCAATGGAACACTAATTTATCGGTTTTTTTAAGATTTTTTATGCTTTTAAGTAAGTAAAAAACTTATTTAATAAGAAAATGTTACGTTTTGCTCAGAGTTCAAACTTTAGTTTGACTCTTTCGACAAAATTCAGACTAAAGTTTGAACTCTGAGCTAAAAAATAATACTGTCCATTCACTTATCTTAATTATTCTGATAAATCGTAGAAAATTCAGTGCTTTATTACTTTTTATAAAAAATGGTAAAAACTGAAAAACCGATTATTATAAACACAGCTAAACCGTCACGCAATTTTTTGGCAATAATTGCCGTGCTGATTATTTTTGTTTTGCTTCTGATTGCGTTGTCGGTGGCGTTGTCTTTGAATTATTTCGATACTTCAAAACAGCTTGGCATTGTCGCGGTGGTGGTTTTACTGCCGTTTGCGGGTTTGATTTTGGCGACGGGATTTATTTTTCGTCATTCGCAGAGGCTTTTCGCGCTCTCGAAAGACGAAGGTTTATTGTCGCAAATAATGTCGCCGGAACTCCAGCGTAATAAGTTAAATGCTGAAATAACTGAGCTTGCCGCATTAATGGAAATCCCGAAAGAACAATACGGTGATTTGCGGGCGGCATATATTTTGGCGGAAGATTTGGCTTTGCGGCAAATCGAACAAGAGAAAAAACAACCGCTGAAACGTCATATCAAAGTCGGCGACGCGGAATTTGACGCGGTTTTTATCAGCCGCGATGTGCTGACTTTTATCGAAGTCGTCTTTCTCGTAACGCCGAATGTTTCGCAGACGAAAGTAGATAAGATTTTCGGCAAAATTGCTACGGTAAAAAAGAATTTCCGGCACGTCCGCACGCATTCAAAATTTCGTCTGATGATGGCACTCGTAACGCAACTTGATGAAAGCGCGACGGCGGAACTGAAAACTTCGCTGACGAAGAAATTTACCGAAACGCCCGTAGATGTTGACATCAGATTTTTTGACTTTGAAGAACTGCAAAGGGTTTTCACCGAAGAATGAAAAGGAAAAAGGTAAATGGTAAAAGGTAAAACTTTAGAACTAACTTTACCTTTTACCTTTTACCATTTACCTTAAATAAATATGCTCGAAAATAAAGTTGGAATAGTTTTTGGTGTGGCAAACAAGCGTTCGATAGCTTGGGCGTGTGCTGAAGCGTGTATGGCACAAGGCGCGAAAATCGCTTTTACCTATCAGGGCGAACGGCTGAAAGAATATCTTGATAAACTTACCGCGCCGCTCGAAGACCCGCTCGTTTTGCCGTGCGATGTTACGAATCAGGCGGAAGTTGATGCGGCTTTTCAAGCGGTCGGCAAAAAATTTGGCAAGATTGATTTTGTCATTCATTCAATCGCTTTTGCTCCGCGTGAAGCTCTCGAAGGCGAATTTTTAACAACTTCGCGTGAAGCGTTTCTGACGGCAATGGAAATCAGCGCATTTTCTCTGCCGCAACTCGCTTTGGCGGCTCTGCCGTATATGACCGACGGCGGAAGCATCGTAACGATGAGCTATTACGGCGCAGAAAAAGGCGTGATGAATTATAATGTGATGGGCGTTGCCAAAGCCGCGCTCGAAGCGTCCGTCAGATATTTGGCGGCTGATTTGGGCAAACACAACATTCGCGTAAATGCGATAAGCGCGGGACCAATTTCGACGCTTTCCGCCCGCGGTGTCAAAGGAATGGGTTCGCTTCTCGGCTACGTCGGCGAACGCTCGCCCTTGAAACGGAACGTGCAAGCAAGCGAAGTCGGCAATACCGCGCTTTTCCTCGTTAGCGAACTTTCAAGTGCAATCACCGGCGAAACGATTTATGTTGATTGCGGTTACAATATTATGGGAATCTAGGAAATGATGAATGATAAATGATGAATGATGAATTTAAGAGAATTCCTACTATTCATCATTCATCATTTATCATTCATCATTCAAAACTATGGCAGATACAGACGCAAATAAACCGAAGAAACGAAAAGATAAAGCAAAACCGCCAGAGCCGAAAACGGTTGCGGAGGCAAAGCAATTAGAAGATAAGAACGAATATTGGCAGCTTACGGATGACGAAGTTTTGCTTCGTTCGCCTGAGCCGGACGATGATTATAAAACGTCGGATTCGTGGCGCGTTTTTCGCATTTTGGGCGAATTCGTCAACGGATTCGATTCAATGGCGACGATTACGAACGGCGTTTCTGTTTTCGGTTCGGCGCGGACGGCGGAAGATAACGAATATTACACGGATGCAGTTGAAACGGGCAGATTATTGGCAGAAGCAGGTTTTGAAGTTATCACGGGCGGTGGTCCCGGAATTATGGAAGCCGCAAATCGCGGCGCGTTTGAAGCGGGAAAAGTTTCGGTCGGATGCAATATCGAACTTCCTTTCGAACAAAAACCAAATCCTTACTTGACCAAATCTCTGACATTCAAATACTTCTTCGTTCGCAAGACGATTTTTATCAAATATTCAAACGCTTACATTATTTTCCCCGGCGGTTTCGGCACGTTGGACGAACTTTTCGAGGCTCTGACCTTAATCCAGACGCGCAAAATCCGAAATTTTCCCGTCGTGCTTTTCGGTTCTCAATATTGGCGCGGATTGCTTTCGTGGCTGACCTCGACGATGCTCAACGAAAAGAACATTAATCCCGAAGATTTAGGTTTGATTCATTTGACCGATTCACCGAAAGACGCGGTTGATTTCATCATTAAAACTTGCAATGCGAAGTAAAAAATAAGAAATGAGAAGTGAGAAATGAGATTCGCGTATCTATCATTTCTCACTTCTCATTTCTCAAATAACTATCCATCCAATTCAAATAACTGTCCGAAATCTTTTCTGCTTTGATGGCAACGATTTCCGGCACGTCGTAACTGTGATTTGTTTGGAGGAACTTTTCCAATTCATCAAACTTTTCGTCCAAAGTTTTAATTAAAAGCAAATGTTCCGCGTCCATCTGAATCGCGCCGTCCCAAAAATAAAACGATTTCATCTGTGGCAAAATCTGCACGCAAGCGGCAAGTTTTGTTTCGACAATTTTCCGCGCCAAACTTTCGGCTTCTTCAATATTCGGCGTGGTGGTTAGAACAATCAGCATAATTTTTAACGCAAAGGCGCAAAGACGCGAAGAAGCAAGAGAAAGACAATAAAAATCTTTGCGTCTTTGCGCCTTCGCGTCTTTGCGTTAGAAAATTATTTCTGCATTAGTGCATTATATTCGCCTTCTTCCGCCCATTTGATAATTTCGGCGACGCGCCAAATTGGGAACGGATGCGTTTGTCCGGCGTTGATGACGTTTGCCCAGAAGTTATCGAGTTGGTTTTCGTCGCAATGTTTTTGAAATTCTCTGCCTTGTTCGATAAATTGCTCGTAATCCATTTTCGAGGCAAAAGTTCCGCCCGCGAGTTTCATCATCACGCGCCCGACAACGTGCGGGTCTTGAACAACGAGAAGTCCGGCGCGGTCGCAAGAAAGTTCCGCCCGACGCGCCCACGCCATAAGCGCACTTGAAATTGTCGTGTTCAAAATAAATTTCGCTATTTCGCCGCCCGGAATCGCCGCTGTTCCGGCTTTTAAGAGTAATTCAAAAATCCGCGCCGCCGTCAGATAAAGAACGTGTTCGGCGTGAATATGTCCGACTTCGTGCGCGATAACCGCCAAAATTTCTTCATCGGTCAAACGCTCGATAAGCCCGGAAAACAGAACAATAACGTGGCGTTCCGAACCGAATGTAAAAGCATTGACGACCGGATTTTGCTGGAGAAAAAAGTCCGGCATCTCAACGCCGAGCGTCGTGCAAGCAACTTGAAGTTTGGCGTGAAGGTCAGGATATTGCTGCGGCGTAATCTTCACCGAGCTTGCCATAAAATTTATCCGCATCGCCGATTCCAGCGTTACGGAAAGAAATTTCCGCAACGCCGTATCAATTCCCGGAATCGCCTTCAACGCGGCAAGTGCTTTGCTGTCCGCCGGATGAACGTATTCGTGTTTGCTTAAATCGGCAAACTTTTTATGCGGCGCATTTGAAAGCGGCAATTTACACTTTCCGCAATTCGCTTGCCCGTTTTTATAATCTTCCTTAACGGAATTTTTCTGTCCGCAATAACGGCATCTCACGCTATATCTTTCGGCAATCGCGCCTGTTGATTCTTTTTTCGGCATAATTTATTTTTTTATTTCCTCTAATACAAATATAAATCTTCGATGTGATAAACGCCAAAGCGTTGTAAAAAGTTTTGTAAAGAATCTTTCACCGCAGAGACGCAGAGAAATCTAAAGAAAAACTCTGTGCCTCTGCGTCTCTGCGGTAAATTTCTTCTTAATTTGCAAAGCAAGTGTTTCCGATTGTAATAAAATTATCGCTTTCCGAAAATCCGTAATCTTCGCCGTGCCAGAGTTTTAATTCGTTTGTGATGTTTTCAAAATCTTGTTTCGATAAATCGGAAAATCGTTCGCGCCAAGTTTTGCAAGCCTTTTTGCGGAGCGTTCCGCGCACGGTTGACCGCAGAAAGAACGAAAATTTCGACGGATTTAACGCTTCACTGAAATGATTTGTCATAAACGGTTTGAGAATATCGGTTGAATTTATTGTCCAAAAACCTTCTTTCAAAATAAAAATGGGCGGCTTTGTAATTTCGCCGAGTTTTACAGAATGTGTCAGATTTTCGTAAAATTTCATTCCGGCGTAGTTTGCCGCCAAATCACCGTTTGAATAAACGCCTGAAACAAGCGTTCCGAAATACGTTTTTTCTGAAAACTCGCCCCAATTTACAACCTTTTTTCGCGCTTCGGT
Organism: uncultured Acidobacteriota bacterium; assembly: GCA_937863115.1. Lineage (GTDB taxonomy): Bacteria > Acidobacteriota > Blastocatellia > Pyrinomonadales > Pyrinomonadaceae > CALMEH01. The sequence goes on along the minus strand of CALMEH010000222.1, from coordinate 7,679 downwards.
TTCTGATAAACCTTGCTTCAAACCGTTCTTATATTTTTTGTAATAAGAAAAACCTTGCTGAAAAAAATGGGCGATTTTGTCTGTCCCGAAACTTGCGCCGTAGAGATTTACGGTCGCGCTGATAGTGAAATAATTCGACGGCACAAAACGATAAATCGAATCGCCGAGACCTGTTTTATATCGCGCCGGTTGCGCTTTGAATTTGTGCGAATTGAGCCAATTTTGCGCTTTTGTGAAGGGAATTATGCCCGCGCCAAGTTCATTAAAAACTTTTTTTGTTATCGCTTCGTCCGAGCGCAAATAAATCAATCTTTTTTCCGAAACGCCTTTTTTGGCAATTTCAGCGTTCAATTCGTTTATTGCCTCGCGCAACTGTTCCAAAGTGTATTCTTCAACTTCTTCGCCGATGTCGGCAAGCGGCGCAGGCGGCAGATTATATTGGTCGGTTTCAAACGCCGAAAAAGATTGCACGAGCAAAATCGCACACAAAAACATTCCGATAATTTTTCGCCAAATCATTTGTAATCCGCGTGTTTATTATAATTGATGACTCGTCTTATTTAAATTTCAGCAATCGCAAACTGTTCAAAATCACCAAAACGGTAACACCGACATCGGCAAAAATCGCCATTGCGAGATTGCTGATGCCGAAAATTGCTAAGATTACGAACAAAATTTTTGTGGCGATTGCGGCTGTCGTGTTTATTTTGATGGTTGAAAGAGCGCGTCTGCCAAGTTTGATAAGATACGGAATTAACTCCAAACGGTCATTCAAAATCGCCACGTTTGCGGCTTCGATTGCGGTGTCCGAACCTGCCGCACCCATCGCAATCCCGACCGATGAAAGTGCAAGTGCGGGCGCATCGTTCACGCCGTCGCCGACCATTGCGGTTGCGCCGTATCTTTCTAAAAGTTCTTTAATTGCATCGGCTTTTTGTTCGGGCAGTAATTCGGCTTTGACTTCCTTGATGCCGACTTCGCGGGCGACAGCGATTGCCGGAGCGTGATTATCGCCCGTCAACATTACGGTTTCAACGCCTAATTTTCGCAATTCGGCAATTGTATTTTTGCTTTCGGATTTGATTTCGTCCGTCAGCGCGATAACGCCTTCAACGCCGCCGTGACTGCTGATGACGATTGAGGTTTTTCCCATCATTTGCAAGGCTTCGACCTTTTTGATGATTTCGTCTTGAACGTGATGTTCTTCGGTGATAAACGGCAATTTTCCGATGCAGTGATGCGTGTCATAGCAAACGACGCAATCGGCTTTTGCGCCTTTGCCGAGAACAGCTTGGAAATTTTTTACGCCGTGAATTTCTAGGTTTTCAAATCGCGCCGCGTCAACAATCGCTTGCGCCAGCGGATGTTCTGAATAACTTTCGATTCCGGCGGCGCACGCAAGCAGATGTTCGCGGGTTACGTCGCTGAACGGCAAAACGTCCGTAACTTTCGGTTTGCCGTAAGTCAAAGTTCGCGTTTTGTCCATTGCCACAGCACGCACGCGCCCGATGGCTTCGATATATTTTCCGCCTTTGACCAAAACGCCTTTTGCCGAAGCATTACCGATTGCCGCGTAAATCGAAATCGGCGTGGAAATTACCAGAGCGCACGGGCAAGCGATGACCAAAATTGTAATCGCTTGTTCAAACCACGGATTAAACGGCGCACCGAAAAAAATTGTCGGAATTGCAACGATTAAAATGGCAATAAAAATGATTGAAGGCGTGTAGTAGCTGGCAAAAGTTTCGATGAATTTCTGCGTTTCGGCTTTTGTTTTAGTTGCCGCAAAAGTCGTTTCGATGATTTTTGCAAGCGTTGTGTCTTTCGCGGTTTTCAAAACCTTTGCTTCCAAATAACCTTGCATATTGAGTGTTCCGGCAAAGATTTTGTCGCCTTTATGTTTGTCTTTTGGAAGCGGTTCGCCCGTGATGGTTGATTCGTCAACGCTTGACGCGCCTTCGATAACTTCGGCATCGAGCGCAATCATATCGGACGGCTTGATTATCAAAACGTCGCTGATTTTGATTTCTTCGAGCGGTAATTTTTCATCAATGTTTCCGCGCCGCACCAAAGCCGTTTTCGGCGTTTTATCAACTAACGATTGCAAAGCGGATTTGCTCGTTTGAATTCCGAAACTCTCCAATCTTTCACCAAGCGCGAAAAGCACGATGACGACCGCCGCTTCTTCATATTCGCCGAGATAAAACGCTCCCGCAACGGCAATCGTCATTAACAGATTGATACTGCGAAAATTCAAACTCGCAATAGCTTTTACGCCTTTCCAGAGCGTTTGCCAGCCAACGGCGAAAATTATCGCCGCGAAAAACGGAAAAGCAATGTAACGATTAAGTTTGTAGCCTTCGCCGATCAGCGAAAGAAATTCAAAAACGCCGACGAGCGCAACACTCGCCACTAGCCAGAGAAACTTTCGGTCTTGCCGCAAACCTGATTTATTTGATTCGATTATTACCAATTCGCTCATACAACTTCAGCAGTTTCCAGCTTTTTTAAACGCACAACCGTTTCGATATGATGTGTTTGCGGAAAGAGGTCAATCGCGGTGATTGATTGAATTTCGTAAAGTTCAGCGCACAAAATCCGCAAATCACGCGCCAGCGTTGAAGGTTCGCACGAAACGTAAGAAATTTCATTCGGAGCAATTTTCAAGATGTTTTCGATAACTTCCTTTTCCGTTCCCGAACGCGGCGGATCGAGCAAGATAAAATCGGCTTCTGCGCCATTTTCCGAGAGCCATTCGCCGACGTTTTCTGCGAAAACATCGGCGTTTTCGAGCCGTGCGTGTTCGATATTTTTCCGCGCAAATTCGACGGCTTTTCCACCGGCTTCGATGCCGAAAACTTTTTCAAACTTCCGCGCCAGAGGCAATGTAAAAAGCCCGACACCGCAATATAAATCGAGTGCAAACTTGCCCGAAGCCTCGCGCAAAGCCGTGTCAATCAAACTTTCGATGAGAAACGGATTGCCTTGAAAAAATGCGGTTGCGTCGTAAAAATAATTCTCGCCAAGGACGGAAAACATTAATTCCTGCGTCGGTTCAATTAATTCCGATGAATAAACCGAAACATCTTCGCCGACGTTTGCGGCTTCGATTTCGATTTTTTGCGACCAGAAACTTTCCCATTCGATTGCAACGCGCAATTCTTCTAAAGTGTTTTGCAACACATCGGTTAAAATCGGACAATTTTCGACATCAATTATCGAATGCGACGCACGGCGAAAATAACCGACTTTTCTGCTTCGCGTGTCGGCGTGCCACGCGGCGCGGGCGCGATAGGCGAACTCCTTCGGGCTTCCGATAATTTTTATATCTTGAAAATCAATTTTGCCAATTCTTTCAAGCGAATCTTTGATGATGCCGACTTTGGCGTTTAACTGCGCTTCGTAAGCGAGATGTTGAAAATCGCAACCGCCGCAACGTCCGAAATAGACGCACGGCGGTTTTATTCTGTCTGTTGAAGGTTTGATGATTTCAACGATTTCGGCAAACGCGACTTTGCCTTTCATTTGGCTAATGCGGACGCGCAATTCATCGCCCGCCGCCGCGAGAGAAACGAATACGGTCAAATTTTCGGCAAAACCCAAGCCCAAACCGTTCGGAACGATTTTGATTATTCGGACGGTTAATTCATCGCCGATTTTTTGTTTTGCACGGCTCAATAGACGTTTTCAACCTCTATTTCCACGCCGCCAACCATTCCGGCAAAAATATTATAAATCAACGCGCCGATTGCTCCGCCGATAAAGCCGAAAACGGCATACATAATCGGTATTCCAATCATCACGAGCAAACCGATTAAGATACTTCCGCCGCCCGCCGCCATTCCCGCGTCGCTGCCTTGTCCGAGCATTGCCGCGCCGAAAATCATAATCACTAAGCCGTATGGAATGCTGATTATCAAACTAACAACCAACATCATTACGGCATAAATTTTGGCTACCGATAGAATACCGATTTTTCTGATTCGTAATTTGTTCATAGTTATTTATCTTCCTCCAAACCTTTTTCGGACTTGTTTTAATAACCCGGTTGATTGCCAAAATTCGGCGGTGGCGGCGGCGTTTGGTAATAATTTTGCTGTGCTGCGCCGAAGACGCTTCTGTAAGCCGAAAAAACCGTTGCATAAATCACGGGCGCAACAAAAAAGATGCCGATAACGCAAGCAAAAGCTCCGCCGAGAAGCATCAAACCGAGCAAAATTAACAATAAAACTATGCCTACGATATTTGAAAAACCGGCTTTAATGCTCGTTGTCATTGATTCCATTGCAGAAACTTTTCTATCGGCAATCAGCGGGTAAATAAAAAACGTCAAAGCGGAAACAATCAGTTGAATAACGAGGGAAATGCCCGCAATCGCCAGAATTCCGGCAATCATTCCGCTAATCAAAGCTGTGTTCAGCTGACCGTCGCTGGTCATTAAACCCGCACTGAGTGCGGAAATTCCGAAAGCGATGCCGAGAAAAAGCGTTACCATACCGATCACGAACTGAATGATTGACATTATTGCGCCGACAATCAAACACGGTTGAAAATGCTCAAATCCGCTGAACAAATCGCCGAAATCTGCCGCGCCGCCGGCTGCTTTTTTGGCAATCGCTTTGTAAATTCCGCAAGCCAAAATGCCCGTAACCGCCAAGACGATAATATTCGTAAAAAGACTGATAACCAACGAAATTATTTGCGGGACAAGTGCAGCAGAAAGTTGTGCTGCATCACTGCTGGCTTTCGTTGTTGCGCCGAGCGCACCGGCAATTACCATCGTAATTCCGTTGTTTATCAAGCCCAAAACTCCCGAAACAGCCAGAATAATGACAAAAGCGACCAACGTCATTCCGAAGAAAATCCAATAGCTGTCTTTGATAATGTTCCAGCCGTCGCTGATACTTCCTACAGGACTAACCGCACCCGATTGATATTGCATAAATTTTATCTCCTTTTTCTAAGTTTCCGCATCTCCGTTTTTACCACACATCAGAGATAAAATAAACTCAGACGCGGAATATTTCGCTCTTCGCGCAAGCGTTTCAAAATCATTAAATCGTAAGTTCTCTGAAAGACTTCCGCGTCCATTTTGCCGCGATACGAAGCGATTTGTTTTTCGACTTCGGCTTTAAATTTCTCCGTGTCGGCGGTTTTCAGAAGCGTTTCGTCAATCAGATTATCCATTTTTTCCAAAGATTCTTCCAATTTCTCAGCCGATTCGTAATTTGTTTGTAACTCTGTCAAACGATTCAGCACACGCTCTAAAGTTTCGCTCAAATCGCCGCCCGTTTGCACTTTCGCCGCCGTCAAATCTGCCGAAACTTGGCGCAAATGTTCCTCAATCGCATCATTGGAAAATAAACTTTCTTTCTCCGGGTGCTGACTGCTGACTGCTGACTGCTGACTGCTGACTGCGCCGACCTGCGATTCGAGCCATTCGGCATATTGCGCTTCGACTTCTTCTTTGCAATATAAAAGACTTTTGACGGTTCGTTTGCGGTTGGGTTGTTTGTCAATCAAATCAAAAACGCGCTCGATGCCGCGCAAAATAATATGAAGCGGAATGCCGCGCTCCTGCCACGCTTCAATCAACGCCCAATCGAGCGGCGAAAGCATCAGATTCTTCCCGCGCCGACGGATAAATGTTTCTTCTATTTCGGTAAAATAATTGTAGTAATTCAAGGTAGTGAAAAGTGAAAAGTGAAAAGTGAAAAGTGAAGGGTTTTAATTTTTCACTTTTCACTTTTAGTTTTTCACTTATAGAAAATGCTACGCAAGGTTTGAGAAATAGTCAAAATTGATTGTCAAAACAATTATTTTGCCGCTACGGTCTTTTGAAGGCGCATTTGTTATTTTTGCATTCGAGTCCGGGAGCGCAGAGTTGGTTTTCGTCGCAGGGTTTGTTTGGCAAAACGCCGATTCGTTTGCAAACGCCGTCTTTCATCAGCAGACCGGGTTGGCAGAGATTGTTTGGGCAGGGTTGTCCTAAACTGCAAGTCGGCGCACCGCCTTCGACATAGCTGTTGCAGGTTTTCTTCGGAATTACGCCCGATAAAGTTTCCCAGAGCATCGGTTTGTATGGATTCAGATAGTCGGCAAGCGGGCGGTTGAGACCTGCGCCTTTGAAGTCTGTTTCTGATGCGGGAAAAGGCTGGTCGTCTTTGATTCGCGCCATCGTCAAGTGAAAATGCGGTGCAGACGAAACGCCGGAACTGCCGACTTTGCCGACGAGTTGACCGCATTCGACGCGCTGGTCTTTTTTCAAAACTACCGAATTTCGTTTCAGATGAACATAATACGCAATTAAGCCGTCGTCTTGCAGAACGGCGACCATATTGGCATCTTTGACCTCGCTGATAAACTTTTTGCCGTCGCGCACGTCGTTCGCGCAAAATATAACATCTTTGGAGTCAGCATCGGGCTTGCTCGGTTTGTAAAAACATTTGTCCGTGTTGCCGTCCGCCGTGGCGACGACTTTTCCGGCGGCAACCGTATAAACGTCAATGCTTCCGGCAAGCTGTGTCAGCAAATGTCCGAAAAGCATAAAGTCCGTGCCTTCGTGTCCGCCGTAACAGTTCGGAAACTTATCGCCGAAATATCCGTTTTTACAATCATTGAAATCGCCTTCGGTGTTGGCAGATTCGTCAATCCCGACAACTCCGCGAAGAATCATCTGCGGCGCGGTAAAAGGTCCCGAAAGCCGTCCGGCGGAAGGTTCGCCCTTTTTTTCGATTATAAATTTCTCATCGTTGCCGAGGGTTTTCGTTTTGACGTTGACTTGTCCGCCGCCGCCGTTCAAGGCTGAAAGATAATAATCTTTGATGGAACGCAAGGCGATAAGGTCGCGGTCTCTGATTTCTTTGCCGGTGCGGTTGGATTTGCGTTCGATAAAGAAAGTTTCCCATTCAAACAGCGCGGTTTTATCGGCAAATACGTTGTCGCCGCCGCCGTTAACCGCCGAAAAGAAATTGCCGTTACGGGTTTTGATGGCAACTCTGTCGCCGTCTTCGAGTTCGCCTTCGTTCAAATCAAGAAGCGTAAAAGTTTCCCACTCGTTTGCCCGTGTGCGGTTGGCGTTAATAATTCCGCCGCCGCCGTTTTCAGCCGTTACATAATTACCCAGCCGTGTTTTCAAACTGATTACAAAATGCCGCGCCGAACCTTCGCCCGAAAAGAAAAGCAAAACAAACAACGCCGCGCCGACCAAACCGATTCTGCGTAAAATCTTCGTCTTCACAATCTTTGCCTCCTGTCATCGGGAGAGGTTTTTGAGGAATATCGGCATTATACATCATAAAAAAGTAATTTGTATCATAATTTTCGCACCAATTTTTCGGCTGTATGTCTTCAACCGTAAATTATGCTAATCTATCGGCGATATGGCAGAAAGGCGTGAGAGATTTCAGACTTCTTCGGGCATTGAGTTGCCGAATGATTTTAATCCTTCAAATTCGCAGGTTGATTATGAAACGGATTTGGGGGCGGCGGGCGAATTTCCTTATACGCGGGGCGTAAGAGCGAATATGTATCGCGGCAGATTTTGGACGATGCGCCAATATGCGGGTTTTGCGACGGCTGAAGATTCAAATCGGCGTTATAAATATTTGCTTTCGCAAGGCACGACGGGTTTGTCGGAGGCTTTTGATTTGCCGACGCAAATCGGGCTTGATTCACAC
>CALMEH010000221.1 GCA_937863115.1 uncultured Acidobacteriota bacterium | reverse complement strand
CGTAATCGTAAGCGGGCGCGTCTTTTTCGGTGCGCCGATAAACCAAAATCGCCTTTTCCGCGCCCAATCTTTTCGCTTGCGTTACGGCATCAATCGCCGTGTTTCCTGCGCCGATAACCGCAACGATTTTGCCCAAATTAACACTTTGCCAATCGCGTGTTTTAATCTCTTCGATAAAATGCAAAGCATCAATTACGCCGTCTTTTTCTTCGCCCGGAATATTTAATTGATTAGTTTTGCCCAAACCGACAGCAAGAAAAACCGCGTCGGGTTTGCTCAAAATGTCCATTCCATCTTCGATTTTTACGAGTTGCGCCGTTTGTTGACCACCAAGCGCGGGCGGCGATTGCATTACGGCAATTTCCGAATTTAATTCAAATTTTACGCCGATTTTTTCAACTTGTCGGACTTCGGCGAGCGAATCGCCGCGCATCATTTTGTATTCCGCCATTCCATAAGTATCGAGTCCGCCCGCGAGTTCGCGTTTTTCGTAAACCGTTACGTCGTAACCCAAACGCGCCAAATAAGTTGCACACGACAAACCCGCCGGACCTGAACCGATTATGCCGACCGATCTGCCGTTCGCTTCGCCGCGTTCAAACAAAGTTTTGTCCGAAAGTAAAGCAAATTCGGTCGCGTATCTTTGCAATCTTCCAATTTCAATCGGCTTTTTGACCAAAGTTTTTTCGACACACGCGCCTTCGCACAAATCTTCGACCGGACAAACCCGCGCACAACTTGAGCCAATCGGATTCGCATCAAAAATCACTTTCGCCGAACCGATCAGATTTCCCGAAGCGATTTTTTTGATAAACGAAGGCACGTCAATATGCGTCGGACAAGCGTGCGTGCAAGGAGCGTCGTAGCAATAAAGACAGCGATTCGATTCCTGCAACGCTTCCGATTGCGACATCAACGGATGAATTTCCGCAAAATTTTGTTCGATTTGTTCGATAGAAATTTCAGACATAATTTTTATTTGGTTGATTTTTTTGATGCTTTTGGCTTTTTCTCAATTTTAGCGACAGCTTGTTTGACGGCGAATTTGATTACTTGTTGAATCTTTTCGCTGTTTTCAATTAAGAAATCTTTTGATTTTATATCAATTTTTATTCCGCTCGTTTGCATAATTTCTCCCAAATTGTTTGATTAAATATTTTATCACCATTTCGGTTTCCTTCGGCAATAATTTTCGGATTCCCGAAATCGCTGTTATCGTAAATTGTCCAACTGTTCGCCAGCGATTTGTAAAGCTCGAAAAAATTTCGCACGCCCTTAAAATATCTGCGATAAATCACGTCTTCGAGAATATTATGTCCGCCCAAACTGACACGCTCACGGACACGCTGACAAGCAAGTTCGGGACTTTCCAACCACAAAAAAACAAGGTGAAATTCAAAGCCGTTTCGTTGCAACTCGGCAAGCCATCGTGCATAAAAACGAGTCGCCAAAGTCGTTTCAAACGAAAAGGATTTTCGCTCTTTCGCCAAATCTTTCAATCTTTTCAACATCAATCTGCCTGCTTCGAGCGCAACCGATTCGGGCGAAAAAGCCGAAAGACCTTGTGCGATTGTGTCGGCATTAACAAAATCCTTCAACCCGAAAGCATCGCGCAAAAGATGCGGCGCAATCGTAGATTTTCCCGCGCCATTGCAACCCGCAATGACAATGATTTTCGGATTTTCGCCCATTTGATTTTCAAATTTCTGCGTCGGCTTCCATTTCGATTAACATATCCGCGTCAATCAATTTTGAAACCTCGACCATTGTCGTTGCCGGCATAATCTCGCCGAAAAATTCGCCGTGCGCTCTGCCATATTCTTCCCAACGTGAAATGTCCGTAACAAACATTCTCGTCCGCACAACATTTTCCAAACTCGCGCCCAAAGCCTGCAAAGCCTTTTCGATATTTTTTATCGTCTGAACAGCTTGCGCGTAAGCATCGCCAACACCAACAATTTCACCGTTTTCGCCAGTCGCCGTCGTTCCTGTAACATAAATCCGCGAACCGACTTTTACAGCCCGCGAATAGCCGACGATTTTTTCCCATTTCGCGCCCGAAGAATATTTTTCGCGTTTCTGCATTTTATTCTCCGTCATTATGAATCGCTTCGTGCGGACAACACATATACGCTTCTTCGCATAAATCTTTTTCCTCTAATGTTTCAGGTTGCTTAAAAACGTATGCGCCAAAATCATATAATTCTTCTTCTTTCAAGTTAAAATTATTCGGTGCCGTATCAATACAAGCCGCACACCAAGTGCAATTATCTTGGTCAACATAATATTTGCCTTTCGCATTCAACGGATGTTTTCTTATTTCTTCGCTCATAATCCGCGTTTATCCGCGTTCATCTGCGGCTAAAATTTCTTAATCCGCTACAATCGCGCCGTAAGCGTCAGGTCGGCGATCACGATAAAATTGCCATGTGTTGCGGACTTCTTTGATTTTGTCCATATTCAAATCGGCGACGATTAATTCGTCTTGGTCACGTGTGCCGACGGCTAACATTTGTCCGCGCGGGTCGCAGAAATAGCTTTGACCGTAGAATTCGCCGATATTCCAAGGTGCTTCCGTGCCGACGCGATTGATTGCGCCGACGAAATAACCGTTCGCCACAGCGTGCGCGGGTTGTTCGAGTTTCCAGAGATATTCCGACAAACCTGCAACCGTCGCCGAAGGATTAAAAATAATTTCCGCGCCGTTCAAACCGAGACATCTCGCGCCTTCGGGAAAATGTCGGTCGTAACAGATATAAACGCCGATTCGCGCAAACGCCGTATCAAAACACGGATAACCGAGATTGCCCGGACGAAAATAAAATTTCTCCCAAAATCCGGGCGCAACGTGCGGAATATGCGTCTTGCGATATTTCCCCAAAAATTTGCCGTCGGCATCAATCACCGCCGCCGTGTTGTAATAAACGCCAGAAATTTCTTCCTCATAAATCGGCACGATCAAAACCATTCCGTATTCTTTCGCCACCGATTGCATCATCTGCACGGTCGCACCGTCGGGAACTTTTTCAACCGCTTCATACCAACGGGTTTGCTGTTCCGCACAAAAATAAGGCGTATTGAAAATCTCCTGAAAACAAAGCATCTGCACGCCTTGACGCGCCGCATCTTCAACAAATTTCATCTGATGTTCATTATTTGCCTTCTTAATTTCCTCGATCGGCGCATTCACATCACCGACATTGTGCGCTTGAATCAAGCCGCATTTGATTATTCTCGACATAATTTTTTCTCTCTTTTTTTGCCACATAATTCGTGTAATTCGTGTAATTCGTGGCTAAATTATTTCACAAACTTTGCATCATCAATCGTTACATTATTTTTCACGTCCAAAATCTTGCGCGACCAACGGATATTCGGGACGGCGAAATTTATTAAAGTCGGTAGTTTTACGCCGCCGAAATCTTTGTAATCGGCGTAATCAACTTGAAAAACGAAATTGCCCAAAATCGTCGGCGCGGAAGACGTGCGGCGGACGAGCAAACCTGTTGCAACGTCGAAATAAAGCCGTTCGCGCTGAGTTTCGCTGATCGAAGCAATAATCAAATAAACTTCGCGCCCGTCAATTTTATCAACTGCACGAAAATCAAATCTTTGATAGATCGCCTTCAAATTCGGATTCGCAAAAAGCTGTGCTTCGCGTTTTATTTGTTCGATTTCGTCGCTTTTGAGTTCGATTTTCGCGCCGTTTCCGAGTTTAAAAGCTGTCGCGCCGTCAAAGATTTCTTTAACTAAATAATCGCCGTATTGCTTTGACGGATAAATTGTCTGAACAGACATCTTAGCACCTTTTTGCAAAATTTCCTCATCTTCAAAAGTCTTCCCGTCCGGTTCGAGGCGTTGCGCCTTGATTTGCCGCGAAGTTATTTTAGCCAAATTCGCTTTTCCGCCGAGTGCCGTTTCATATTTCGCCAAGATTTCATCAACCGATGGCTTTTTATCCGGCTGTTTCGGACGTTCTTCAACCACATTTGGCTTCAAAGGAAACGAAGGTTGCGGATGCGATTTGCCCTGATGACAAGTGTTGCAATTAATTTCGGGGCGACCTTCAAAATAATTTTTGTTCAATTCAAAAGTCATCTTGAGCATATTCCGCGCAATATCTTTATGCTCAAAACCTTCCTTTTCATAATCGCCGTCATTCGAAGCGTGGCAAAATTTGCAATCCACACCAAGCGATGCCGACATCATATTCATCACCTTGCCCATCTGATCGGCAGGCATATCATTCAAAACCTTAATACTTTTAAACTTCTGTCCCGCGGTTTCGGTTTTCGTTTGCGTGTTTCCTTTAGTTGCAAAAAAGACGCAAGCGAAAATCGCAAAAGTAAAAATAGCGAAGATTTTAATTTTTGTTTTCATAGTTTAAGCGTAAGCTATCCTAGCTTTTTTGGGCATATTATCCCAAGTTCTATTTAAAAGTGTTCTGCCAGTTTTATGCTTTCTGACACCGCCCCATTGTTTGAAGAAAAACGGCACATTTTGTTCTTCGCATTGATCTTTTATTTCCAAAACCCATTCTTCTTTCATTGGACGCGCTTTAGGACCCGATTCTCCACCAACAATCACCCAATCAATTCCAGTTAAATCTAGTTTCGGCAAACTTCCTAAAAGCGGTTCAATCGAAAGAAATTTGATATGAGCGTCTGTTTCGCGCAAATCGTCAATTCGATGAATAACTTTTTCATTTTCGACACTCACACCCATCCAAATATGAGATTGCCAATTTAGTTCTTTATTGAATTGTTTTAATAATTCCGAGCGTTTAGTCAAAACTTGAAAATTGTGCCAATCGGCTTTTGCCATTACGTTAAAAACTTTTTGAATGTAATCGAGCGGCACGTCTTTATGAAATAAATCGCTCATCGAATTTACAAAAATAGTTTGCGGTTTTTTCCAACTTAAAGGAAGTTCAAGCATTTTCGGCTGAAGTGTTAGTTTGAAACCGTCTTTATAGTTAGCTTGCCCCATTGCTTTCAAACGCAGAGCAAGTTTTTCGGCGTAACAATTTTTACAACCTTCACTGATTTTTGTGCAACCTGTTACAGGGTTCCATGTTGATTCTGTCCACTCTATCGGAGATTTGTGTGCCATAATTTTATCTCGGAAAATATTCTAAAATATCTTCATCATTTATTCGTTTCTTTCCGGTTTTTTCTCTTAATACGTTTTCCTCAAGAAGTTGTTTAACCACAGCGGTGTAATCTTTGGTGTCAAAAAATCCAAAATTTTCAATCATTAATTGATGTTTGATTTGTCGTCTATTCACTTTGCTGTTTTTTTCAAGAAAAGAAATTATTATCTTACGAAGATTTGCTCTACGATTTTGAATTTCTTTAAATAGCGATGCTTCTTCTTGAAACATCGGCAAATTGTCTTCAACGTATTCTCCATAAATTAAATCTTCTTCCGCACGAATAAAATCATTCATAAGATAACTTCCATCGTTATGCCGAGTGCAATAGATAAAATGGTATTTCGGCTTCGTATTTAATGCTTCTTTTATTGCATAATCGACAACGATAAAGCCATATTTACAAAGATTTGTAATATATTCTTGCAAAAGTATTTCTTCGCCTTTTTCAGTAGTCGGTTTTGTAACAGAAAATTGATTTAACCAATTATCACTTCCAATAACCGATGTCACGATTTTGGCATTAGTTTGAGCAGTTTTTGGGTTAATATTTTGAGAAATTGCTGCACAAGCAATTCTATATAAACCATCTGTATCGAAATTTATAATTAGTTCAGTAATTGAAGATTTTCTTTGCAAAATCGGAATTAAATGGGAGAAATACACACCTGTTGGACCAAATGGATCAATAAAGAAAAGAGTTGGTGAATTTCCAATTCCCATTAAAATTGTCTGAACTGAATCATCGAAACGGTTATGAATATTTTCGACAAGTCCTTTCAATTTCCAATCTTGAGTTGCTATTTCTAATGAATTAAATGTTTCTAAATCTGGTTCAACATTTATAATTTTCAAATTTACAGGTCGGCTCCAATAACTACAAACATCAGAAAACTTTGCCATCAATACTGGTGAACCTTCGCTTCCATCATCATATTTTGCCGCGCCTGCGAAACCATCAACACAATAAACCTCACGATTGATAGTTGTTGAGGCAACTTTCGCGCTGAATGGCGGTAAATATTTTTCAAGAAGCCGATGTTTGCGTTTCGACCAAATTTTCAGATTTTCAAAAAACTTTCTATTTTCCATAGGCGAACCTCAAAAGTTAAATCTTCATAAAGCGTTTCAAGAATAATACACCATCTCTTATATTAAACCACAATCGAACTAGCTCATCCAATTCACACCCGCTTCGGCGTTCCATTTGGTTGTCGTTTTCTTTAATTTCGTCCAAAATTCGATTGAACTTTTGCCTGTAATATCGTTTGCGCCGAAGCGTGAATCGTTCCAGCCGCCGAATGAAAACGGTTCACGCGGGACGGGAACGCCGATGTTTACGCCGATCATTCCTGCCGAAGCGTGTTCCATCACATAACGCGCCGCGCCGCCCGATTGCGTGAAAACTGAAGCCGCGTTGCCGTAAGGATTAGCGTTTTCGATTTTTAAGGCTTCGTCCAAAGTTTCGGTTCGCATAATCGAAATTACCGGACCGAAAATTTCTTCGCGTGCGACGGACATTTCGGGCGTAACAAAATCAATCACGGTTGCGCCGACGTAAGTTCCGTTTTCTTTGCCTTCGACAACTGCATTTCTGCCGTCAACGAGAATTTTTGCGCCTTGTGATTCGGCTTCCGTGATGTAATTTTCGATACGCTCTTTTGATGCTTTTGAAATTACCGCGCCTAAGTTTTTGCCGACGACGATTTTGCGCGATTCTTCGCAAATTTGGTCAATAATCGCATTAACATCGCCAACCGCAATCATCGCCGAAGCCGCCATACATCTTTGACCGGCACAACCTGACATTGATGCTGTAACATTTGTCGCGGTCATCGTCCGATTTGCGTCAGGCAAAACGAAAAGATGATTTTTCGCGCCGCCGAGCGCAACGCAACGCTTTAAATTATGCGTTGATTGTTGATAAACCAATTTCGCAACTTTCGTCGAACCGACAAAACTGACGGCTTCTATATCTTGATGCGAACAAAGACCTTCGACAATTTCTTTGCCGCCGTTGATGATGTTGAAAACGCCGTCGGGCAAACCTGCTTCTTTCAATAATTCTGCCATTCGCAGACACGAAAGCGGAACTAATTCGGAAGGTTTCATAATCATCGTATTGCCCAAAACCAACGCATTCGGCATCGTCCAATTCGGCACCATCAGCGGAAAATTAAACGGCACAATTGACGCGACAACGCCGAGCGGAAAATGTTCCGTGCGGCATTCGACACCTTTTGAAACTTCTAAAATCTCGCCCGAAACAAGCTGCGGCATCGAACACGCAAACTCTGTTAATTCAATGCTTTTCTCGACTTCCGCCTTCGCTTCATCGTAAGTTTTGCCGTTTTCTTCGGAAACTAATTTTGTTAGTTCATCAAGATTTTTTTCGAGCAAAGAACGATAACGAAAAAACACTTGAACACGCTCTTTGATTGGCGTTTGACTCCATTTTGGAAAAGCATTTTTCGCCGATTCGACTGCTTTATTCAATTCATCAGTTGTTGACATCGGAACTTTTGAAAGCAAATTTCCGTCAATCGGAGAAATCACGTCTAAAGATTCATCGGAAGAACTTTTAAAAAATTCGCCGTTATAATAATTTTTAACTGCTTCGTATTTCATAATTTTATCGGGGAAAGAAAATATGCTGAGTTTATCACTTAAATCGTTTTGATTCTATCATTTATTGTGATTTTAGGACGGCGTTCGGTAATTGTGCGACGTAATCGAAAACTTCTTGGGCATTTTTGATGCGATTCGGAATCAGCCACGCCGTTTCGCCGTCTGCAAAAGCGAGTTCGATGCGCCAAGTATATTTTCTTTGTGTGCGCCGATTGAAAGCGATTTGTTGGACAACGCCGCAGAAATTTTGCCACGAAAAATGTCTGCCGTCGCCACGTGTAATGCCCGAATTATCAATTATTTTTACGACATTTTTCTTAGCGCGAAACATCAATAATAGAAAAACCGCGATAAATAAAATCAGCGGAATGCCGAACAAAGAAGTGCGAATAATTGCGTTTTCAAAAGTTATAAATTTACTCGAAAAACTTTGATAAGTCGTAAGCAAAAACATTCCGCCGAAAAATATCAAGATTAGCCAAAATAAAACGCCGTAAATATTTTTATTTTCAATTTTGATTGGCGCGTTCGGTATCGGAATGTTCCGAAAATCAGCTTTTTCGTAAAAGTTTTTACGTTTGTTCGCAGAAAAAGCCTTTTTGAAAATAATTAATGCGATGCCGAATAAAACCAAACCGCCCGCGCCGGATAAAAACATTTCCAGTTTGTAGCGTTCAACCATCGAACTGTTGATTGAGATGCGATTTTCAAGTTCTTTTTTATCGTTCAGCGTGAGATTTGCCGTTGGTTTTTCGCGTAATTCCCTGACAAATTCGGATGTTCGGCTGTATTCGCCGTAACTATAATTTGCCCAATAAAACGCGGGAAGACTGAAAAAAACGAAAAATGCGCCTATCATTACAAAGAAAATCGGCTTGTCGGGGCGTTCTGGGCGAGTTTTTTTTACGTTATTCATTTTTTATTTGCGCCGCTTGATGATTGTGAACAGTGAAAAGATGATGAACGCGACAATAAAAGCGTAAACACAAGCTAAAATTAGATTTACGGCGAGCAAAAAAGAAAAATATTCTTCCGGTCGAAAATACTCGTAATTTGATAAAAAGCCGTAAAACGTGCGGATTTTCCAATCATAACGAATGACATCGCCGCCGTTTCCCATCACTTGACTACGAATCATTGTCCGCTCGAAAAATAAAGGTAAAAACGAAACTATCGGAAGCGCGGCAAAAAATATAACGATAAATTGCAATATTCGCTTTGCAAATTTCGGCTTTACGGCGGTTTGCGATTCTATTATTTCAGCCGATTGCACAGGAATTCCTGTCGTTCTGATTGCAGGAGAATAAACGCAATTTCCTCTTTCCGCATTGCCGATAAATTCTTTGTGGTTTTGAAAGAAATGCACATTTTTATCGCATCGTCCGCATTGCCGAATATTTTCAGATTCCGTTTCGGTCAAAGTTTCCCAAACCTCCGCACATTCAAATTTGAAAACGTATTGTTTGTCTTTTTTATCATTCATCGTTTATTAAAATTTGCCGATTCTTTCAATTCGGCGACAATCGGATTGTCCGCGAAAATTCTGAAACCGTTCATTTTCGGCGTGAAAATGATTTTTCGTCCGAATTCCGAATCGTTTTTCAGATGAATCGTGATCGGGCGCGTTCTAACCCATTTTGTTTCGGTTACGTCTGCGATACTTGAAACGGGAATTTTAATTTCCTTTCGATAATTTGAAACGTAAAGAAATCGCTCGTCAACCGAAACTTTTTTATAACGCATCACGGTAAAATACATCGAAAAAATGCCGATTAAACCAATCAACGGAAATATAATTATTAACGGCAAAATTTCACCTTTTTTAGAACTGAAAATTATTACCAAAATTGCCGCCGTAAAAATCACGGTAAAAAAAATCGGCAGAATTATTTTCAGGAAAAAAGTTTGTTTCGACGATAATTCGCGTTTCATATGGTTTCGTTTATTCACGCCCGGAAGGAAATTTCCAAGCCAAACCTTTTTCATAAAGTTCGGCACATTCGCGGCAAAATTTATCATTCGGTTTCCAACCGCGACTTGAAACCCAACCGATAATATCCATTTCGTCGTCCGAAAATTTTTTGCACAAAGGCTGCATAAAATTTCCGAGTCCGCCGATGTGTTCTAAGGATTCGGGATTATTTCTTTCTTTTAAAATCGACGGTTCTTGCATATAAATTCCTACTGAACTGCTTGATAATTGACGCTTTCGAGAATTGGCTGAATCGCTTCCGACAACTTTAAAACTTCGCTTTTCGGTCCTTGAAATGCGTGATAAAAAACTCCAGTTTGATTGTCGAGATTTTTGCAAAGTTCAAAACTGACAATCAATTCGGCGTTCGTTTGAACGTGGCGCAAATGTCGGCTGTGAATCGAATTTACGCCGATTCGCACATTATTTTTCGGGTTCAAATAAAGAAAATGTCGAATCTGCAAATACGCGCCGTGCGTGTTTTCGATGATATTTTCGACTTGATCTTTTTTCCCGCTGTCTTCAAATCTGAGCAAAGTCAGATAGTCGCCCGTTCCTTGAAAATCTTTGAGAAGCGGCACAATTGCTTCGTAAAAAGGTGCAATCGAAGTGTCGAAATTGACCGTGCCGACTTTGTTGATATTCAAATTCAAATCGAAATCCCCGTCCGCAGTTTCCGACATTCCAAAATTTGCCAGATTGTCTTGTTTTTTTCTGGCATCATCAGTCATTTGCGACTGAAAATGTGCGTCAAAATTCGCCTGAAATTCGTCGGCTGTAACATTTCTGAATGCACCGTTTGCTTCGCCGATGTAAAACCAGTAACGATTAAGTTCATTGTTTTGGACGACATTCCAATTTGTGCCTTGCACTCTTTCGGGCGACATAACCGCCGAATTTGCTTCCAGAACGACATAACGCGAGCCGTCGCTGTTGCCTGCACGCCAATTCGCACCGTAAAACTGCTCGTTGAGTTTTTCGAGATATTCGGGTTTTAATTGCAAATCTTCAGTCCATTCACGCGGAATCCAGCAGAAAAAATTGCAATTGTAAGTGCTTTTTTTAACAAAGCCCGACGGCAAATTCAGCCCGTCCGAAATGGTCAGAACCAGCGCGGTAAATCCGGTTTCAGCCGTTGGTTTTAATTTTGCCAAATGATCTTTAATCGGCTGTAATTGCTTGATCGGAATAAAAAAATCTTTACTTTCCAAATCGCAATTAAACCACACGCCAAACGCGCCTTGCTCAACAAAACCTTCGAGATACGAAACGATATTTTCGGTCGGAATCGTTAAGATTTCCGCTGAACCGTCGGCTTCGGTCAGATTATTTTCACGCGCAAAACGCATCAGACGATCTGTGTCCGTAAAAGCGCGAATCATCGGCTGATTGTCTGCGACATCGGCTCGCGCTGCAACATACGGATATACATTCGGCAATTCGCCGCGCGAGATAAAATTCCATTCTTTTAACGCGAACGCCGCACCGAAAAGCGCGTTCAAATCTTCCATCGCATTCGTTTCCATCGCTTTTTTCGATAACGCATCGAAATCCGCACCGCCGGACGTTTTAATTTCGTTTGCGTTTTGGTCGGCTTTTTGTGTATTTTCTTCGGAAACTGTTTCAGTAATTTCTGCCTGCGGTTTCGAGATCAAATTTTTGCTTTCCAAATGCTCATAAATCGGGCGCATCATCTTCAAATCGTGATGAAATCCGTGTGAACCTTTGTTTGGATTAAAGAAAATTTTGATGATGTTCAACGGCGCAAGTTGGTCAAAAAAATCCAAAATGCCGTTTGTCGAAATTCGCAAAATCAAATCGTCGGGCGTTTTCGGATTTTCAGCAGTCGCACCGGTTTCGATTCCTTTTTCCGCAATATATTTCCGCGCCCGCTCGCCGTCTGTAAAAACCGTCAACGTGATTGCTTCGCCGAAAAAATCGGGAAAAATCGCACAGTAAGGAATTTTGTAATCAAACTTTTCATCGGCGATAAAATACCACGAATCAAGCGAAAATGTGGCGGCGAAAAGATTTTCGTAATCGTTGCTTGTCGCTGTCGGTGCAAACGCTTTTGTTGCCAGTTCGTCAAAATTTACGTTGTTTGTCATAGTTTTTTTCCGTGCGATAAAGATAATTTACGGTTATGAATTTTTTATTGTCCACAGATAAACATATCTGTGTTTATCCATTTTCATCAGTGGATAAGGTTCGCTTTAGCCTCACTTACATTTATAAAGATTTTTGAAATCTATTTTATCATTTTCAACCAATCCTCAATAATTTTTGCTTTTTCCGTCCGACAACGCCATTCGATTTGCCCCGTCGAATCTTCGAGAAAAAGATGCGGTTCAAATTCAAATAATAATGTATCTTCGGTTTCAAGCGAGATTTTTATTTGCTTAAAACGCTCGTCCGACAATTCCAGATTGATGACAGGTTGCGAAAATTGCTGTAAAATCAAACGCTTTTTCGTCAAAATTATCGCGCCCGCAAACCAGCGACGTTTCCAGTTTGAATATCTTCCTGGCGCACGAAAATTTTTGTAAGTCAGTGTGGATTTTATGCCTTCATCAGCAACGATAATTTCTTCACTTTTTACCTCATTTAAAAGTGATTTGCGGATTTTCCCGGCTCCGAAAATTTTATAAAACCAACTTTTCATAATTTTTCCGTTTAATACCCCTGCTGATCCAAAATTTCCAAATATCTTTCGTGGTCATCGTCCAACATTCGGTTAATTTCGTTGTATTGCGCGAGTGCTTTTTGTGGCAAAAGCGTCAAAAATTTACTGCGCGGCGGATCGCCTTCAATGAATTTTTCAAACAAAACTTTCAACGTATAAGCAAAATATTCGCCCGTCGCGGCTTCGCAAAAATCGGTTAAATCCGCCAGTAACTTTTTTAGAAACAACTCATATCCGGTCGCCTTCACATAAGAATCAATGTTCAGATACAATTCCCAACCGAAACTAAACCAACTAAACGGCGTTTCGCTTTCTCTGATTTTCAAGCCGTTCAAACCAAAATGTTTTTTCAAAATCAAAAAAGCATATTCCGCCTGCTCTTTTTCGCTTCGTTCAGTTTTAAGCCATTCATCGAGCGGCGGCGGTTCTTCCCAGGTTGCGAAATTTGAATCGAGTGCCGCAAAATCTTTTTTTACAATAAATTCCGTTTCCTCATAACCGAATTTTTTGGCTTCTTCAACCGGAAAAAGTTCGTTTGAAGATTTTAGAATCGCTTGTTTATAAGGCTCGATAGTCGTATAAAAATACCATTCGTCGCAGCGCATACATTTATAAAATTTGTCGCTAATGTGTGTTTTCGATTCGGGCGAGCGATACGCGACAAGTTTTACATCCACTCCGCGACAGGACAGCTCGCCGCTTTCGGAGGGAAAATTACAGCGATTGTTTTTCCAAGTGTAATCCGCCCCCGCGTAACCGTAAAAACGCGCTTCCTCCAATGACAAAGGCGGTTTGCCTGATGAACCTATTCCCGACCAAAGCGGCTGTTCGATTTTGAAATATTTGTCCGTAATTGACCAACCTTCATCGGTGTCAAATTCGTGTCCGCTGTAATAAGCCGCGCTGTATCGCCGCTTAAAGAATCCGCCGCAAACCGAGCATTTGTAAATGACTTCCTTTTCTGTGCAGTTGCCGTCTTTGTCAAATATTTCGACAAGAGTTTTGACGACAATCAAATTCGATTCGTCGCAACTGTTCCAAGTTTCTTTCCTGCAATAAAATGAAAATGCGTCATCAGTCATAAATTTAAATCTTGGAAAAATTCTATTTCGCCTTCCATTCAGATAAGAGATTTTCGACAAAATCTTTCACCGTTGCACATTAAAATAATTCCATCTGATACTTAGTGGTAAATTTCATCGTCGCCACATAAATTTCGAGTGCGTGGCGATGTGGTTTGGAGTCTAAATTTTTTTGATACCGAGCCGCAATTTCCGTAGTTTCGGATTCGCTGATTGCTTCTTCGATTTGATCAAGATGCCATTCATTTGACATTGTTTTGAGCTTGCCCGAAGGGGTTTCGGTGGCGAGAAAATCCATATTTTGCCATTCGATTTCGGCGTGATAGCTAGTTTCAACGTGGCGCAAATCAGACAAAACCTCTTCTTTTGCAATGATTTCAAAAATCTGCAACAAATACTTTTCCAGTTTTTCGCGTTCCGGCACAAACGCTTTTTTCTGAAACCAATCCGAAATTTCCGCCGAAAATGCACCGTCTGCCCCAAAACTAAACTCTATTTCCCAAGCCTTCGAGCCGTAACAGCTTCCACGATAAATTTTAGCGTGAAAATATGATGATTGATTCATTGCTAATTTTTTGAAGTTGTTTTCATCAAAATCAAATACAAAACAAAGCCGATTGCAAACGTAACAAACCACGCATAAATATAAAGCGTGTCAAACAAATTCGGATTCGCAACTTGTCCGCCCGGAGTCGTGGCGGCGCGAATAAAACCCGGAACGACTGGCAAAATTGCGACGACTAAGGCGACAATCGCACGCCAATTAAAACCGTTTGAGTATGAATAGATTCCGTCTGTTTTGAACAATTCGGCAAGGTCTAAATTCTTATTTCGCAACACAAAATAGTCCGCAATCATAATTCCGCCGATTGCGCCCATCAACCCCGAATAGCCAATTAACCAAGTGAAAATATACGCACTCGCGGATGCCATCAATTCCCACGGCATCATCAAAATTCCGATGATTGCCGTAATTAAACCGCCCATCACATAGGAAATTCGTTTCGGATTTAAGTTGGAAAAATCGTTCGACGGTGAAACGACATTTGCCGCCATATTGGTCGTTAATTGGGCGATAAAAATCACTAACATTGCAAACAAAATGACGATTGCGCTGTCGAATTTTTGAATCAATTTAACCGGATCGGAAATCGCTTCGCCAAAAATTATCATAGTCGCAGAAGTTACTGCCACACCAATAAAAGCGAACGCTGTCATCGTCAAAGGTAATCCTAATGCTTGACCGAGCATTTGCGATTTTTGCGATTTAGCATATCTCGTAAAATCAGGAATATTTAAACTTAGCGTTGCCCAATAACCAACCGAAGCCGTTAAAGCACCGGGGAAAACTGTCCAAAAACTATTGGTTTGTTTCTGCAAAGCTGATGAATTTTCTAAAATCACGCCAAGTCCGCCGGCTTTAGAACTTGCCCAAATGAGCAAAATCAAACCACCGCCGAGCAACAACGGTGCAGACCAAGTTTCAAGATGTTTGATGCCTTCGATGCCTTTCAAAATAATGAAAACTTGAATTCCCCAAAACAAAAAGAATGAAAACCAAGTGTGCAGAGGGTTGCCCCAAAATGTTGCGTCCAAATTCGCCCAACCGCTCCAAATCGCCGTAAATAAAGCATCAATCGCCGTTCCGCCAATCCAAGTTTGAATCCCGAACCAACCGCAAGCGACAATCGCGCGTAAAATCGCCGGAATATTTGCGCCTTTCGTGCCGAAACTTGCGCGGCACAAAACAGGAAACGAAACTCCATATTTCGTTCCGGCGTGAGCATTCAAAACCATCGGAATCAACACGATGCAGTTTCCAAGCAGAATCGTCAGCATCGCTTGCCACCAATTCATTCCGGCTTCGATAAAACCTCCGGCAAGCGTGTAAGTCGTAATCACCACGCTCATTCCGATCCACAGCGCAGCGATATTCCACGTTGACCAAGTGCGTTCCTTTATCGTCGTCGGCGCAAGATCGTGATTCCACAACGGCGACGCGGAAACGTCCTCGGTCAATTCTACAAAATCGTTTTTCATATTATTTCAGCTTTAGTTTTTTATGGAATTCTCGGTTTTGAATGCTCCAATAATTATATTACGAAAAACACTTAGGGAAAACCTTCAAGCCAATTATCCGCTATACAAACATCGTTCCTTTTTTTTCTTGACTATCTTCAGAACAGGCGTATATTGAAATTAGATAAAAAAAACATAATTCAATAGGTAAATATCGTTACTCCCGCTGAAATGTCTGTTTTAGAAAATAAAGAGGAGATTTGACGATGAAAGTGCTTTTAAATAATTTAAATAAATGGACAATCGTTTCGGCTATCATAGCGATTGTTTCCGTTGCGGCGATTATTTTGGTTTTTGGATTTCCGGCGTATTTTTTCGATTTTTTTTCCGATAAAACGAAAAAGAAACAATCACGGGCGGACAATTTGAGAGGTGCTTTGGAATATGAATTTAATATGACCAAAGACCCGGCGTTGAACGCAATTCCCGAAGGCATTCGCGAAAAGGAAATCGAGCAAGCAGACTCGATAGTTCGGGAGCAATTAAGAAACAACGCCAATCTTTTGGGAACTTACAGCTATGTCGGTCCCGAAAATCTCGGCGGACGCACGCGGGCATTGGCTTACGATTTACGTTACAACGGCACAACCAATCGAATTATACTTGCCGGCGGAATTAGCGGCGGGGTTTTTAAGTCTTACGATGATGGTGCAGGTTGGGTTAGAAAAAGTCCGAGTGGCGACCTTTTCACCGTTTCTGCATTGGCTCAAGATTCCCGCCCCGGTTTTCAAGATATTTGGTATTATGCCGGCGGCGAATTTACCGGTAATAGTGCAAGCGCAACCGGCGCACCGTATCGCGGAAAAGGAGTTTTCAAATCAACCGATAATGGCGAAACCTGGACTTTTTTACCTAGCTCCAATACCGGCGTTTTGGAATCTTTTGACCATCCGGCGGATTATGTTCAAAAGATAGTTGTATCTCCAACCACCGGATTTGTCTATCTTGCGGCACTGAACACTATTTACCGTTCGCCCGATGGCGGCACGACCTGGAGCGTTGTGTTGACTTCCGGTATCCCGACATTCGGCACAAGTATGCCGACGGATATTGTCGTCGCACCGGACGGTAGTTTCTATGCCGCATTTGCCGGTTTTTCACCGAGTCCGATGCCGGGCGTTTGGCGGTCGCCTTCCGGGGATTTGGGAACTTGGACAAAAATTGCCGGAGCAGGCGCTCCTACGAGTCCGGCAGGATGGAACGCGGACGGAACTTACGGCAGAGTTGTGCTGGCTCTTGCGCCGAGTCTTCCGAGCCGTGTTTATGCTTTGTATTGGAACGGAACTACATCCGGCTGTGGTGCGCCTACGCCCGAAGCCGAAATGTATTACTGGAGCGATATGACTGCAACCTGGTCGGATGTTTCGGCGAGTTTGCCGAATGAACCCGGCTGTCTTGCCGGAAACGACCCTTTTGCTGTGCAAACCGGCTACGATTTGGTCGTCGCGGTCAAACCGGATGACCCTGATACGGTTTTTATCGGCGGAACAAATGCTTACAGGTCAACGACAACCGGCGCATCTTGGGCGCGAATCGGCGGATATGCAAGCACGGCGGGTTATTCTTTGTATGTTGACTCTCACCCCGGTATTCATTCGTTCGTTTTTCCGCCGACGAGTTCAACGACAATGCTTTGCGGCAATGACGGTGGCATCCAGCGCACAACCGACAATTTAGCCGCAACGGTTGTCTGGACACAAATCAATACCGGCTTTCGGACATTTCAGTATTACCACGTTGTCAACGATCCGCGAATCACCAATGCCAAAGTTATGGGCGGAGCGCAGGACAACGGCACGACCAGAAACATCGGCGAAGTCGGGAGCAGTTTTGAAATGGTCTATGGCGGCGACGGCGTTGCGGTCGGGCTGACCGATTTGATTGGCGGCGTTCAATATGAATATGTCGGTTCTCAAGTCGGAAACTTTCAGCGAAGACTGTCAACCGATGCGTTGGGTGTTACAACCGACATTACTCCGACGGGCGAAACGGGCGGGCTTTTCGTTACGCTTTTCAAGGTTGACCCCGATAACAGCGAGTTGGTTTATTACGCCAACGATAACATTTTGTATCGCACGACATCGGGTTCAACAGTTTCTCCCGGCACTTGGACGACAATGACTGGAGTCGCCGGAGCGGTCGGCGCACCAAACGATATTACGGCAATCGCACTAACGCGAGGCACTTACAGCCCCGCAACATCGAGTCTTTTCTTCGGCACATCAGATGGACGGGTTTTCCGCCTCGATAATCCGGCGGCAGTCGCGGCGGCAACAGGTCCGGTAGAAATTACCGGTGCAAGTTTCCCTGCCGGTGCTTACGTCAGCAGTATCGCCGTTGATCCTGAAAACGATGATACGATAATGGTTACTTTTTCCAATTACGGCGCAGGCGTAACGAATATTTGGTGGACAAGCACGGCGAACTCGTCTTTGCAGGCGGAAAACGGCGCAGAACCGCTTCTGCCGACTTGGACAAGCATCGAAAGTAATCTGACGCTTCCTTCAATCCGAAGTTCGGCGATTGTCGTAACCCCGACCGAAGTGCTTTATTTTGTTGGAACTTCCGTTGGATTATACAGCGGCACGACCACTAAAACTATGCCGCGAACTGCGCCATCAGGCGGAGCATTTTGGTCGCAGGAAGGGTTAGCGGAAATCGGAAACGCCGTTGTTTCGAGTCTCGATTTGCGACCGAGCGACAACAAACTGCTGGTCGGCACACACGGTCACGGAATATGGTTTTCGACATTCCTTGTGCCGAGCGCATCGGAAGTTTCGCTTTCGGGGCGCGTTATGACATCTGACGGCAGAGGCATTCGCAACGCTCGAATGACTATTTCGGGCGGCTCGTTCAATACGCCACGAATGACCGGAACCGGAACTTTCGGATATTACAACTTTGACGATTTGCAAGCAGGTGAAACCTACATCGTTACGGTCAACTCGAAGCGATTTACATTCCAGTCACCGAGCCAAGTTGTTACGGTCTTTGAAAACATTGCGGATATTGATTTTGTTGGAGATAAAGAATCGTTAATGGGAGAAAAGTGATATTTTTTTGGAAACGAATGAATTTATTAATTTAGAATCTGTTTTAAAACTCTACAAAATCAGATTAATTGGGAGCGAACTATCAATTTATCATTTATCAATTACATTTTTGGGAGTTAAGTAAGTGGACAGAATAGTTTTATAGATATTTGAAAATCTTGTATGCTAGT